>JACQVJ010000216.1 GCA_016209805.1 Ignavibacteriota bacterium | reverse complement strand
TCGCATAGATGATTGTCATCGCAGCGACGAGGTAACCGATATCCCTGTGGAGGACTTTGTTTGTCCGCCACCAGTTGATTGAAGCCATAGGAGACTACTCGATCACTGCACCTTCACCGTTGATCTGAATGATCGTCTTCGGTCCTTTTACCGTGGAAGGATCGAACGTTTTCCCTTCCTCCTTGGCGTGTTCCTCACCCTGTTTGATCTGCTGATCGACGGTCTGCGTTCTTACGGAGACAACACCTTCGGCGCGGGCGTCTTTCCCTTTTGCGTCCATCGGGAAGATAATCACTCCATCTTCCACCTTGAAGCGAATCGTTTCAAACTCCTTGTCGCTTGCAAGTTTGATCCAGCATCCGCGCATTGCGCAGACATCCACCACCGCCCCTTCGACAAGCACCCGCTTGCCATCGAACTCCTCGGGATTGGCCAGGATGTCGGATATCTTTGTTACTTCCTTCTTCGTGATCTCCTTGCCGTATTTCTTGGGATTGCCTGCGAGGGCAAGACTTACTATCAAGACGCTAACCAGAACCGCATATATCTTTCTCATACTCAATATTCCTTTCGTTTGCTGTGGCTGAATTGCAAATCAATGTACGAAGAATAGATGACTTGTTCCAAACTTTATGCCCTTCGTCAGCGCCCTAGCTTCACTGCACCACCGGCTTTTTCCCCAGCACATCCTCGATGGTCATCGTCTTCAGCGGACCGAGGTTGAGCCCACGGATGCCATCCTCCACCTTCTTTCTGTCTCCCACTATTATAATGGCAACTTTCTCCGGGTCAATGTACTTCCGCGCAACACGCTGCACGTCGTCCGCCGTCACGGCCTGGATGTTCGTAACGTACTGGTTGAAGTAACCATCGGGGAGATTGTAGAGAACAATCTCGGAAAGCTTGCCTGCCACATCACCCACAGTTTGGAACTCCGACGGAAAGCTGAGTGCGACGTAGTTCTTCGCCCGCGTCAGCTCTTCCGCATCGACAGTTTCGAGAATGCCGCGAAGCTCCTTCATGAACTCCACCAGCGCGCTGTCCGTCACGTCGGTTTGCACCGCGGCAAGGGCGAGGAAGACCCCCGGCAGCGGTCGGAAATCGAAGAGCGTCCGTGCACCATAACTGTAGCCGTGCACTTCCCGCAGGTTGGTATTCAGGCGTGACGTAAACGAGCCGCCGAGGATGGTGTTCATCACAACGAGTGGGTAGTAATCGTCCGTCAACCTTGCCGCGCCGATCCTGCCAATGCGAATCTCCGACTGTGCCGCGCCGGGTTTATCGACCAGCAGCACCTCGCGTTTTTTCACCTGATCGACGTCAGGCCAGGAGCGCGTTGGAGCCATTCCGCTTTTCCATGATCCGAACAGTGCCTCAAGCTTTGGCAGGAGGGTCGCCGCCGCTATATCGCCGACAACAATGAGCGTAGAGTTACTCGGAACGAAATGCATTCCATAGAATTTGCTCAGGTCAGCCACCTTGAAGCTGCGGATGTTTTTTTCGTTGCCGATTGACGGAAGACCGTACGGATGCTTTGTTCCGAAGAGAGTACGGTTGAAGAGGACAGAGGCAACAGAGCGGGGTTCGTCATGCCATTGAAGCAATGTTGTGAGGCGTTGTTTTCGCTCGCGGTCGAGCTCGTCTGGCGGGAACGTCGGCCTGAGCGCTACATCTGCAAAAAGCGCGAGTGCCGAATCCAGTTTGCTAAGCGGCGTGTGGAGTGCAACGACGGATGTATGCGTTCCCGTTCCGGTCGATATGCTCGCTCCCAGAAAATCGATCGCATCCGCCAGCTCAAGTGCGTTGCGCGTTCCTGCACCTTCCTCCATCATCGAAACGGTCATGCTTGCAAGACCTGTCTGATCCTGCAGGTCCATGGTCGAGCCGACCCTGACAAGAAGGTTGATTTGCACAAGAGGGACTTCATGTTTCTCCAGCAGCACAACAGGCAGTCCATTGGACAGCTTGAGATGCTGGATAGGGGGAAGCGTCAGTAATGGCGGGGCTCCGAGGTCGGGCGGTTTGCTGCGATCCGGGCCTTGAGCGTAGAGTGTTGAACAGAAAATAAGGAGAATTATCGGGCGTATCGTCTTCATCTTATTTGCCCTCCTGCGTTGGATGCGCGGCCAGTTCCTTTTTCCCCTGCGGCACGATGCTGAGGACGAATCGGTTGTTGTCGACGAGGTATGTCTGCGCCACGCTCCTGATATCGGTTGGGTCGAGGGCCTTGTAGCGCGCAAGGTCTTCGTTAAAGAAATCGGGGTTCCCCGTGTGCATGAAGTACGCGTTCATGATGTCTGCTTTCGTTCCCACGCGTTCAAGCCTGCTGAGGAAGCTTGCTTCATACTGGTTGATGGCGCGCTGCACTTCGCGCAGCGTCGGCGGTTCCAGGCGGATGCGGGTGAGTTCCTCTTGAATCACCTTTTCCAACTCTGCAAGCGTGTGGCCGCTGCGTGCAGTCGCAATCACATAAAAGCTTGATGCGAGCCTTGATGATGACTGAAACGCCGAAACGTCTTGAGCGATCTGAAGATCGTACACGAGTCGCTTGAAAAGGCGGGAGTTTTTTCCTCCCGCAAGCACACTCGAAAGCACGTCAAGCTCGGCGTCGCCAGGTGCATGGATCGGTGGACTGATCCAGCACATGTACAGACGCGGGAGTTGTACCTTATCCTCCATCACCATCCTTTTTTCGCTATCGAGAAACGCGGCAGGCGCTCCCCGTGGCGCCACAGCGGCCCCTCTTGGGACGTCGCCAAACCACCGCTCTACGAGCTCGCGTGTTTGCCCCGGATCAATAGCACCTGCAATCACCATGCTTGCGTTGTTCGGCACATAGTATTGTGTGAAGAAATCCTTCACATCCTGCAGACTTGCCGCGGAGAGATCCTCCATAGATCCAATGGTCGGCCAGTGATATGGGTGATCGGGAGGGTACAGGTTTTCAGTGATCACGATTGACGCCAGTCCGTATGGCCGGTTTTCGTATGACTGGCGGCGCTCGTTCTTCACAACGTTACGTTGCCCGTCCAGTTTTTCCTGCGAAAGTGTTTCGAGCAAATATCCCATTCGATCGGATTCGAGGAACAACGCAAGCTCAAGCGCATTGCTCGGCATCTCCTCGAAGTAATTTGTCCGGTCAGATGTTGTCGAGCCGTTGTTGTCTCCTCCTGCTGCCTCAAGCCACTGGTCAAACTTCCCCTCAGGCACGTTGGCCGATCCCTCGAACATGATGTGTTCGAACAAGTGAGCAAACCCCGTGCGTCCGGGTTTCTCATGCCCGGACCCAACGTGATACCAGACGTTTACGCTTACTGTGGGTGTTGAATGGTCTTCGTGCAGGATGACGTTCAATCCGTTCGGCAGAACGAACCGGGTATACGGCAAACTGAGCCGCACATCCTGAGCAAACAACTGGGATGAGAAAAGGGCAAAGAGAAAAAGTGTGAAGATCTTTTTCATGAAAGGAACTCCATTCATTGATGAGTGGTGAAAAGCTTACCCAAATCCTTACGAAAAATCAAGCGGGATGTTGTGGTGAGATGATGATTAATCTGCTTATCAACGCGGGGGTTTCGTGTCATCGCGGGCAGAAAAATGAGAAGGCGCTCGGTCAGCCATGATGACTCACGCCCTTCGAAGGATCCCGGCACAGTATCCAGTGATAATCGCTGCAACAACCTTGACTTTCACACTTCATGTTCTAACTTAAAGAAGCATTTCTCAAATCGAATGTGGCGATGACGAAGACTCCTAAGAAAAGTCTCTTCTACAAGTTTCTCGACTTTGTTGAATGGGTTGGGAACAAACTCCCTCACCCTGCAACATTGTTTGCGCTGTTCGCTTTGTCCGTGATTCTGGCGTCGGCATTTGTTGCTTCGATGGGGTTTTCGGCATTTCATCCGGGAACTGGCAAGCAGATCACGCCTGTAAATCTGATGAACGGCGACGGACTCCGCCGGATCGTTACTTCGATGGTGACAAACTTCACCGGGTTCGTACCATTGGGGACGGTGCTCGTAGCAATGCTCGGCGTCGGTGTAGCGGAGGGGTCAGGCTTGCTCTCTGCCGGCTTGCGAGCATTGGTCCTTTCTGCTCCTCGCCGGTTGATTACTGTTGTTGTAGTGTTCGCAGGTATTCTCTCAAACGCTGCATCTGAAGCCGGGTACGTTATTCTCATCCCTCTTGCAGCGATCATTTTTCTTGCTGTAGGCCGCCATCCGCTTGCAGGGCTCGCTGCTGCTTTCGCAGGAGTCTCTGCCGGATACAGTGCCAACCTTGTTCTCGGAACAGTCGACCCACTTCTTTCCGGCATTACTGAAGAAATGGCAAAGATCATCGACCCGAACTACAAGGTGAACCCTGCCGCAAATTATTACTTCATGTTTGCCTCAACGTTCTTGCTGACGTTCCTCGGAACCTGGGTAACAGAGAAGATTGTTGAGCCGCGACTCGGAAAATACAAAGCTGAAGAGGGGGAGGTTTCAATGGAACAGTTGACGCCGGAGGAGAAGCGCGGCTTGAAGATCGCAGGCCTGGCAACACTCGCGTGCATCGGTCTCCTCGTTCTTGCGGTTGTCCCTGAAGGGGCGGTGCTTCGGAATCCGGAAACTGGTGATATTCTCCACTCGCCATTCCTTTCCGGTATTGTTACCATCATCTTCATTTTCTTTCTTGTCCCGGGTGTGGCATACGGTATGGCCACAAGGTCGTTGCGCAATGATACGGCAGTGATCAACTCGATGGGAAAATCGATGAGCGGACTTGGGGTGTACATTGTGCTCGTCTTCTTTGCCGCTCAGTTCGTTGCATACTTCGGATGGACGAACCTCGGGCTCATCACCGCCATCAAGGGGGCAGAGCTACTGAAGTCGATCGGGCTTACGGGGATTCCTCTGATTCTCAGTTTCGTCATTGTGGCGGGAGCCATGAATATGTTCATGGGGAGTGCCTCGGCAAAGTGGGCAGTGATGGCGCCGATCTTTGTGCCGATGTTCATGTTGCTTGGTTTTACTCCCGAGCTCACTCAGGCTGCCTACCGCATCGGTGATTCGGTGAGCAACGTCGTCACGCCGATGATGTCGTATTTTGCTTTGATCATTGCATTCGCTCAGAAGTATAATCGTGAAACCGGTATCGGGACAATCATCGCCACGATGTTGCCATACACTATCGTCTTCCTCATCGGCTGGTCGATGTTTCTTGTCGGATGGGTTAGTCTCGACCTGCCGGTGGGCCCTGGAGCCGGGCTGTATCTTCAGAAGGATCGGTAGACAATTCACGCAGTAACAAAGACAGTCACATAACAAACACACTACAATGTCTTCCAGTCGAAGAGAGTTTCTCAAGAAAGCGACCGCGGTGGGTGCAGGGGCATTTGCAACAGGAATCATTCCTTCCCGTCTTGTGAATGACGCTGTGGCGCAGGGCAAGACCGTTGCAATTGCGAGTGCCAACGGAGTCCAGGCTGTGACACGCGCAATGGAACTGATCCGCTCAGGTGCGGACGCACTCGATGCTGTTATCGCGGGTGTAAACATTGTCGAGAACGACCCGAATGACACGAGCGTGGGATATGGAGGATTGCCGAACGAGCTTGGCGTTGTCGAGCTCGATGCAGCCGTGATGCACGGGCCTACACACAGGGCAGGTGCTGTTGCCTCACTCAGGAATATCAAGAACCCATCGAAAGTAGCACGAGTTCTGTTGGAACGGACCGACCACGTGCTGCTTGTCGGCGAAGGGGCGCTCCAGTTTGCAAAAGCCCACGGCTTCAAGGAAGAAGATCTCCTTACCGACCTGGCGCGTGATGAATGGCTGCGGTGGAAGGAGAATCTCTCCACCAAGGATGATTGGCTCCCCCCTCACGACGAGAACTCAAAAGATATCGGCGGATTGTTCGAGCCGTTCTTCAGGAACACCGGAACCATCCACTGCAGTGCCATCGATCAGAAGGGGAACATCTCCTGCGTGACAACCACGAGCGGTCTTGCATACAAGATCCCCGGACGGGTTGGCGACTCACCGATCATCGGAGCCGGCTTGTATGTTGACAATCAAGTCGGTGCTGCCGGATCAACCGGACGGGGCGAAGCGAATCTGATCAACTGCAGCTGCGTGATGATCGTCGAATACATGCGGCAGGGGAAATCGCCGGAGCAGGCGTGCCTCGAAGTATGTAAACGGATCGTCGATAACAACAAGATGCGACGGCTGAAGTTTGACGACGGCAGGCCAAACTTCAACGTGAAATTCTACGCGGTAAACAACAAGGGGGGATATGGAAGCTGCTGCATCTACGAAGGAGGTGAATTTGCGGTACACGATGGGACATCGGCGAAATATGTTCCCTCTGCTTATCTCTACGCGAAACATCCTCAGCTTCGATAATGAAATGAGAACAACCCTGGAGTTGGCGCAAACACCTCGATCCCGCCTTGCACGTGCTTGGCGGGATTGTTGTTTGATAGCTCTGCTCCTTTTCCTCGGAAGCTGTAACAGCAATCCACAGCCGCAGCAATTCGTTGTCAGATCAGGCGACACACTCAAGATCGGCGATCGACCGTTCTATTTTCTCGGAACGAACGCATACTATCTCCTTGAGGAAGCGGCACGTGGAGACACCGCTACTGTCAGAGCTCTTTTTGCAACCGCGAAAAATCTCGGCATGACGGTCGCGCGAACGTGGGGGTTCTTCGACTCGCCGGACAGTCTCAACCCGGCGGTCATCCAATTTAGACCCGGTGCATTCAACGAACGTGCATTGCGTGCCCTTGATTTCGTTATCCACGAAGCAGCGATCAACAACATCCGTCTCCTCATTCCCCTCGTCAATAGTTGGGACGACTACGGCGGGATGAATCAGTACGCACGCTGGAGAGCGGATTATCCTTCGGCTGAAACGGGTCAGGAGATCTATTCAGG
>JACQVJ010000211.1 GCA_016209805.1 Ignavibacteriota bacterium | reverse complement strand
GGGTGGAGGTATCGCTTGATGATCACGGGCTTCATGGCAACAGACTTCTTCTTCTCCCAGACGATGTCCAGTGCTATCAGCACAAGCGCGGCAGCCAATGCGAGTATGACTGACATGGCGTGCTCCTTTCTCCTTTTGAAGTTGAACATCGATTGATGTTTCTGTATTTGATTGTATCCAACAATCTTGCCACAATGATCACTGTGAAGCGGCGATCTGTACGGTGTGTAAGCTTGTTCATGGCAAGGGATTGGGATTGGACAAAAAGTTATGTCAACGTCATTGATTTCAACAAGGAGAGTTAATGATGAGGATTGCAACGTTACCCTGGAGCGGGCAAGAAGAATTTGGAGCGAATTCGTTTTCGCACGAAGGGTTACGTTTATGTTGAATCATTCAGCGGATCGCGTTGCAAATTCCACCATAACAAATCGACCATGTTCAAAGGAATCCTCAACGATGGAGGCTTGAGTATTCATCTTGATTTTGCCCGCTACTTGTCATATATTGGCTCTGCATTTCGGATGCGGAAGTGGCGAAATTGGCAGACGCACCATCTTGAGGGGGTGGCGCCCAAAAGGCATGCGGGTTCAAGTCCCGCCTTCCGCACGATCTCTGAAAACTGAAGGGCCTCGATTGATGATGAGGCCTTTTTGTTACCGCACCGTATACATTGAGCGGAGATAGGTAGCTGAACCGTTCGGAAATCCGTTCCTTGATTCTTCTAGGTGTGTTTGCTGCAATGGGGAAGAAGCGCGAGCTTCTTCGACTTGTGCGCAAGCCTGCATTCCAACGTCTTCCACGAACGAAGATTGTTGAGACGCTTCTCGAGGTTCATCTGTTCGCTGGATTCCCGGCAACGATCGAGGGCTTCTTTCAACTTCGACAATTGATTAAATCTCCATCGTCTGGTCAGAAACGAATAACTCCCCGCGAGCGACGACGAAAGGGAATTGGTCTCTGTCGGAGGATCTATGGACGCAACTTCGAAAGGCTGATGCAGAATCTTGACTCACTTAACCCCGAACTTTCAGGCTGGGTTCTGGAAGACGGGTATGGAAAAGTGCTTGCGCGTCCAGGGCTGGGGATTGTAGAACGCGAGCTTATTGCGGTTGCCATTCTGGCTGCTCAAGGCTGGAGGAGGCAGTTGAATTCCCATGTGCGGGGGGCTCTGAATTTGGGCGTGAGACCGCAGGAAATCAAAGAAATCGGTCACATCATTGCGCATTACGCCCAGACGCGACGTCTTCGGATGTTCGAAAAGACAGTCAATGAAGCCGTTGCGGGGCTTAGGCGGCTAAAAACCTCTTGACTTTATGTATGCTGCAGTTTATATTCTTGTTGTAATTAAAAGACATCATGATCAGTAGATTACTCTCCGTTTTTTCGGCCCTCGTCATTCTCACGCTTGTTGTCTACGGCGGCATTATCAAGGATGGGAGTTTCACAGCGAGCAGTGATGGTACGAATATTCGGATTCGCTGGGCAAGCGAGGACGAAGTCGGTGTGGCGCGTTACGAACTTGAGCGTATGGCCGGGGTGAGCGGTTCGTTCTTTCTGCTTGTGCAGATTTCCCCGAAGGGGAACAACTCCTCCTATGAGTTCGTGGACGAAACTGCTCTGAGGCTAACAGAGAGTATCTACAAGTACCAGCTCAAAGTGGTGTTTGCGAACAATGACCCGCCACTCTATTACGGCCCAATTACCGTAAGCCACAACCCGAGTAGTGTTCGCAGGACATGGGGGAGTATCAAGGCAATGTTCCGCTGAGCGTATGCAGCGGTGTTTTTTTGTTAAGGAGCGATACTCAGTGTCGCTTTTTTTGTTTATCCATAGTGCGATGGATGCGTCTCGTCAAACGACTGATCCTTGCTTCACAATCACCCCGACGGTTGGCCCTCCTGAACCAAATAGGGATTCGGCCGGAGGTTCTCCCCGCAAACATCTCTGAAGATCTTGACCCGCGGCTCAGCCCCGTAGAGAATGCCAGAGTACTTGCTCTCAGCAAAGCTGAGCAGGTTGCCCAGAGTCTGGACAACGCAATCATCATCGGCGCGGATACAATAGTCGTGGTAGATGGTGAGTGTCTTGCGAAACCCAAGGATAGAGAAGACGCCAAGCGCATGCTGAGGATGCTAAGCGGTAGAAGTCACACAGTGGTGACGGGCTTTGCATTGGTCGACCGACCATCGGACTATTCAGTTGCGGAGGTTGTGTCAACCGTGGTGACGTTTCGGGATTTGCCCGACGAGGAAATTTATGACTATGTCGAGAGCGGGTCGCCGCTGGACAAAGCCGGCGCCTACGGCATTCAGGATGACTACGGCGCCGTGTTCGTATCGAAGATCGAAGGATGTTTCTATAACGTCGTCGGTTTTCCTCTTTCTCGATTTTATACTACATTGGAGCGGTTCCAATCACATTTGACAAGGCACTAAGAGGTCAAGTATGTCAAAACGAATTCGCGTGCTTGTTGCGAAAGTCGGCCTTGACGGGCACGATCGAGGAGCGAAGGTAGTCGCGGCAGCTCTTCGCGATGCTGGGATGGAAGTGATCTACTCTGGGCTGCGCAAAACTCCAGACATGATTGTTGAAGCTGCACTTCAAGAAGATGTGGATGCTATCGGCGTGAGCATCTTGAGCGGTGCGCACATGACGATCTTCCCGAAGATCATCAGCTTGCTGAAGGAAAAAGGCCTGAGCGATGTGCTGTTGTTCGGGGGAGGAATTATTCCCGGCAAGGACATCC
The DNA here is from genome assembly GCA_016209805.1 of Ignavibacteriota bacterium. Lineage (GTDB taxonomy): Bacteria > Bacteroidota > Ignavibacteria > UBA10030 > UBA6906 > JACQVJ01. The sequence goes on along the minus strand of JACQVJ010000211.1, from coordinate 74 downwards.
AGGAGTTAAAGGAGCTTGGTGTCGGCGAGCTTTTCACACCTGGAGCATCGACCCAGGATATTGTCGATTATGTG
>JACQVJ010000210.1 GCA_016209805.1 Ignavibacteriota bacterium | reverse complement strand
GGCTTGATTACCGGCAAGGTTTCGCTGAAAGGTTTCCGAGCTGCTTTCTACATCTCTTCCTCCTCTCCCAAGTTTCCTTGGCGCGATCCCCTTTTCTTCTTCCAATAAAATCAATAAATTGAAGCCTGACACCAGTCCCTGACGCCAGTCCCGCCAGTCCCAGAAATCCCGCCGCGATCTAACTCATGCGTTAACGAAGCTGCCGCAAGTTCGCAAGCGCGGTGTCGAATGCCGAAACCGCTCGCTCGATTTCGACCTCAATCCTCTCATTCTCGTCTTTTGGTGCGACTTGCGCCACCAAGGTACACCAGGCCTCGATTTTCGACCGGCGCTGGTTGAATGTAGTCGCGTCACTTGTTTTTTCGCGAAGAAAGTCAATCCAGTTTTTGTCGCGTTTCTCATCACCGTTGCAGAGCCCGCATGAGAGGACGCGATTCGAAATATTATAACTACCGCCGGATAGAAGGTGATCGAGGTGGCCTTCGCGCTTCTCACGTTTGAGCCGCCGAGAGCAATAAGCGCAGGCGGAACCAAAATATTCCCACAGTTTCGTAATTTCAGATGGACTTGGCTCTCGATCTACGACGGCACGGAGAGCCCGTCGAATCGTATTTTTCGCATATCCGGCAGTCATTTTGGGCATAGATCCTCCTGTCTCCCGCAGGCTTAGCTTGGAAACTGCCGAAACCGTTCATAGCGAATCTCGAGGAGTTCACGTGATGGTTGTTGTGACGGTTGCCGGGGCAATGTGATGGACGCCCCATGAAGGGCTTGAATCGCGTGCACGAGCGTAGGACCATCGTGCTCTTGAAGAATGTCGCGCCGGACCTCCAGAACGTAATCGGGACGGAGACCAAGGAAGTGGCTATCGAAAGCCGCGTGATGCAGCTTGCATAAGGAAAGTCCGTTGCGGACAACCGGTTCTCCCATCGGCTCTGTATCCCCGATAATGTGAGCGGCGTCGAGGAGTTCCTCGTGTCGCAACCGGCAGAACGAACACTGATGGCGATAAGCATCAAGCACCCGCTCGCGAAATGCTCGTTGGTGAAGGCGCTGGCGGACTCCGGCAGTGATGTAGGCACGGCGAGTCATACTGTCCTCACTCACCACGCCATGTGCTTGATCTTGATCGGCACTAAGACCCATATGGGTCGCATCGTCCACAGCTACTGAGAAAAACAGCTGCGTCGGGTTGTCCTTCACCACGAAGACCGGCCACGTCGCGACGTATTTGCCCGGAACGATTCCGTGAAAGTAGATGAGCGGAAGCCGGCGTTCCATGGCGAAGCATAGCCCTCGGTTGTCGGGATGGTCTCGATTGGTGCCCCGATAGCGATATCGCAGGAGACCGTCGGTTCCAAACGCGTCGTCGTAGGGTCCCTCCGGGGCGGTTGTAATGGTTAAAGGAGCGTCGCTAAGCACGCGAGGTTTGAAGATGCCCTGAGGTCCTACTAGTGGAATACGATTGCCGTCCACGATGAAACCCTGAGCAAGAATGCCGCGCTGCAACACGTCGCCATGAATGGCTACTTGCCCGGATAACCATTCAAAAGCCGCTGCCCGTACACGTGCATCCTGCGTTCGATCGAACATTTAGCGTTACGTCAGGCTACGGTTATGCTCGCGACGTACTATCTTCCAGCGCATCCCGTTCTGTCAAGTTAATCGGCGTGACCAATGGAACGGCCGATAAACATCTGGTCGGCGGCATTAGCGTGACACACAAGAGTCATCTAGATTAGCTTGGCCGAGCCGCAGCTTTATCCTAGAATAGATCAATTATGTCTACACAATCAGATGGACAGGCAACCAAACGACAGCATTTCGTCCCTCGGTTCTATCTCCGGCGGTTTCTCAACAGCAAGAATGAGGTGGAAGTGCTTGATTGCGCCCAAGGGAAAATAATTGCTCCGCGTGGGACAAAGGGAATTTGTTACGAAGACTTCTTCTATGGAATCAGAACTGGTGAGCCGGATGAAGTAAGCCAAGAAATCGAGAAGGCCTTTCAGCAGATCGAATCTAGTATAGCGGCTTCGTTGGATGGGATTATATTCAAACTAGTGAATAACGAGCAAATCTTGATTGGAGACAAGTGGACGATCGCCTTGCTCATGAGTATGCTCTGGCTTCGTGGTCCAATAATGAGAAAACAGATAAATGAGATGTCCGAATACATGATGAAGGAAGTAATGAAGCGGGTATTTGACCATCCACAATCAGACGCCCTTTTTGATCGGTTCGATAATGATAGAGGG
>JACQVJ010000209.1 GCA_016209805.1 Ignavibacteriota bacterium | reverse complement strand
TGTGGACCACGTGGAGCTGGTGAAGTTGGTTGATAAATCGCTATGTCATCTGCCGGCTCCTCAGGCGGACATCAAACGTCTCCCCGGGCCCAACCGTCTTACGAAGTCCTCGTTTGTGGAATACCAGCGTCCTATTAACCAGGCACACGTTTGCCTCGGCACGGTTGCATACAGCGTCAAGCATAAGGACCGGTATCCCCTGATGGTGATGAATGCCCTGCTCGGTGAGGGGATGAGCTCCCGGTTGTATCAAAACATCCGTGAAAAATACGGATTTGCATACACAGTCTATTCGTTTGTGAACATGCTCAGCGACACCGGTGAGTTCGGCGCGTACATCGGTACAGACAAGAAGAACATCGACAATTCGATCGATTTGATCCGCAAGGAACTCGACAAGCTCAAGACGAAGATGGTTTCTCGCGCTGAATTGGAGCGGACGAAGTCGCAGATCAAGGGTGTGATGATGTTGGGTCTGGAGAACATGTCTGGGCGAATGACGCGGCTCGGCAGCGGGGAGCTGTACTTCAACACGTACACATCGCTCGATTCGGTTCTCAAGAAAGTGGACGCGGTCACGCCGGAGTCCATCAACCGCGTGGCAAATGATCTGTTCCGGGAACCTCGATTCTCCACCGTCGTTATCCGTCCGGCGTGAAAGCGCTCCTCTGCTGAGATACCGGAACAGCATACTCCTATTCGTGTTGCATGAGAGTGAAGGCATGGTTACGAAAGAACTTCTCAATCCTAATCTTCTGCGTGCAGAATACGCTGTGCGCGGGCCGATTCTTCAGCGAGCCCAGCACCTCGAGGAGCAGGGGAAGAAGATCATCTATTGCAACATCGGAAACCCGCAGGCGCTCAGCCAGGCCCCACTCAGCTACGTTCGGCAGATGCTGAGTTTGCTTGAATACCCTGAGCTATTGGAACATCCGCAGTCGTTGAAACTGTATCCCAAGGACATTGTCGAGCGCGCGCTGTTAGTGCTGAAGCATCATCCCCACGGGATGGGCGCGTACACGCAAAGCTCTGGTATTCCCTTCATACGCCGGGCAGTTGCTGAGTTCATCGCGAAGAGAGATGGAATTCCGGCAAACAAAGACCACATTATTCTGACTGATGGGGCAAGCAAAGGTGTACAGGCGGCAATCCTTGCTTTGTTGAAAAACCGGAACGATGGTTTCTTGATTCCCATCCCACAGTACCCGCTGTACAGCGCAACGATCTCCCTCTATGGTGGCACCCAGATCGGATACTTTCTGGATGAAGAGAATCACTGGCAGTTGAATGAAGGCATTCTCATCGAGAGCATTACGAAAGCAATACAGGAAGGAATACACCCTGTGGCGATAGCGGTCATCAACCCGGGGAATCCTACCGGAGCGGTTCTCACGCTCGAGAATATCAGAATGATCATCGGGTTCGCGAAGCGTCACGGCCTGGCGATCATGGCGGACGAAGTATATCAGGAGAATGTCTATGCAACCGGATGTAAATTCCATTCATTCGCCAAAGTGATGCACGAACTGGATGAAAGAGACGTAACTCTCTTCTCATTTCATTCTGTTTCAAAGGGGTTCCTTGGAGAATGTGGCCACCGTGGGGGTTACATGGAATTGAGAAACATTCGTGATGACGTCCTCGCACAATTGGTGAAGCAACAATCGATCAATCTCTGTTCGAACGTCGCAGGTCAGATTGCGACATACATGATGGTGGCTCCTCCGCAACCGGGTGACGAGAGTTTTGAGACCTATGCAAAGGAACGAGAACAGATTCTTAGATCACTCAAAACAAAGGCTGAGATTTTAGGAAGGGAGATTAACAAAATAGAAGGGATGTCGGTCGATGTGCCGCAAGGAGCTATGTATGCGTTCGTGAAGTTCGAGTTACCCTCCGATGCTGGCATGGACACGTCGAGTATGAATGCGGGGGAGCGACGCGCTTATGAGACTAAGCGAGAGACAGAGTATTGTATGTCGCTTCTGGAAGAAACTGGGATTTGCGTTGTTCCCGGCTCAGGGTTCGGGCAACCGGCGGGTACGCTGCACTTCAGAACAACCTTCCTCCCGCCGCAGGATGAAATCGAAGATCTTGTCAGGAAGCTCAAGAAATTCCATGAACGCTACACGAAGGCTGAGTCGATAGTTTCGTAGACGAAGGGTATTACGCAAAGCAACCATGGTAACGATTACACTCGATGGAAAGCAGTTAGAGGTCGACGGAAAACGGACGATCATTGAAGCCGCACGAGAACACGGCATCGAGATTCCACATTTCTGCTGGCATCCGAAGCTTAGTGTCGCGGGAAACTGTCGCATCTGTTTGGTCGAAGTGGAAAAACTCCCGAAGCTTGTGATCGCATGCGCGACACAGGTTGCCGATGGAATGGTAGTTCACACAAATACCCCCAAAGTGGTGAATGCGCGTGAAGCGGTGATGGAGTTTCTTCTGATTAACCATCCTCTTGACTGTCCGATTTGCGACGAAGCAGGGGAGTGCAAGCTTCAGGATTATGCGTACAAACTGAGTGTTGGCTATAGCAGGTTCGACGAGAACAAGGTTCACAAACCGAAGAGGGTTGCGCTTGGACCCCATGTAATGCTCGATACAGAACGCTGCATCATGTGCTCACGCTGTGTCCGGTTCTGTGAAGAAATTGCACACAAGCCACAGCTGACATTCTCTCAACGGGGCGACCATGTTGAGCTGACAACCTTCCCTGGAGAGCAGCTCGATAACCCCTACTCAATGAACACGATCGATATTTGTCCTGTAGGCGCTTTGACAAGCCGGGATTTCCGATTCAAGGCGCGAGTGTGGGAGATGTCTGCCACGGAGACTGTGTGTCCCGGTTGCGCACGCGGTTGCAACATGTATTCCTGGGTCAGGAACAATGAAATCCTTCGCCAGACCCCGCGCTTCAATCCCGAGGTCAACGAATACTGGATGTGCGATGCCGGTCGGCTGGGCACGTTCAAACATGTGAATTCAGATGGAAGGATCAAAGCACCGCTGATGAAGAAGGACGCGGGCGTGGTCGAAGTTGGGTGGGACGAGGCAATATCACGCGTCGTCTCGGAGATCCGGACATTTCGCAAAAACTTTGCCGCGATTGGTTCTGCGTATGCGACGAACGAAGATAACTATTTGTTTCAGAAATTCGCGCGTGAGGTCCTGGGAACGAAACATATAGACTTCATGCGACACGTTGTGGAGGGGGAGCAGGACGATATTCTCCTCAGGGAGGACAAGACCCCGAACAGTCTTGGCGCGGTGGAAGTTGGTGTGCGTCCGAAGGATGGTGGTTTGTCCTTTGATGGAATCGTCAAAGCGATCAAAGAACGACAGATTAAGGCGATGTACATAATTGACGATAATGTTGCCATCAACCCGACCGTGGCAGCAGCGTTGCAGAAGCTGGAGTTCTTAGTGGTGAATTCATCCCTTGAGAATGAAACGACCCGACTCGCTGATGTCGTCCTTCCATCATCGACGTTTGCCGAGAGACACGGGACGTTTACCAACTTTCAGGGACGCGTCCAGCGCATTCGCCCTTCCGTTGCCACTCTTGAACAGGATCGTGCACTCGACGGATTCGCCATGAGCCGACTGGATGCGTTTGGAACCCCACATGACAGGTGGGCAAAAGGTGTGAAGCGCGATGCCCGTCCGACATGGAGGATTATCGCGGCGATTGCTTCTGCGATGGGAACCAAGTATAAATATAACACCTCGGAAGACGTGTTCAACGAGCTTGCATCAACTGTGGGGAGTTTCAAGGGGATGTCTTACCGGAAACTGGGGAGCTGGGGGATGAAGCTCAAAGCGGGCGTCGCTGTACCTGCGTAGCGAATCGATACTCATCCTGATTTTGTGCTTAAATATAGCAGATGGAATTCCTGATCATCTCAACAATTAAAATCGTCCTCGTCCTTCTCGTGGTTCTCACGGTTGTGGCGAATCTTGTGTTCGCGGAGCGGAGGATAAGCGCGTTCATTCAGAACCGGATTGGTCCAAACAGAGTTGGCCCCTGGGGGTTGCTCCAGGCGCCTGCAGATGTTCTCAAACTTTTTATCAAGGAAGAAATTGTTCCTGCGAAAGCAAACAAGTTTGTACACACGCTTGCGCCGATCATCTCCATTTCCGTTGCCCTCGTAACAATTGCGGTCGTCCCGTTTGGCAATACGATCATGCTGTTCGGCAGGGAGATAAAGCTCATGGTTGCCGATGTGAATGTCGGCATACTCTATATCCTTGCACTGACCTCGCTGGGCGTGTATGGTGTGACGCTGAGCGGCTGGTCGTCGAACAATAAGTACTCCCTTCTTGGAGGATTGCGCTCATCAGCCCAGCTAATCAGCTACGAGCTTTCAATGGGCCTGTCTGTGGTCGGGGTGATCATGATTGCGGGAACTCTGGAATTGGATAGAATCGTTGAGATGCAGTCGGGGCTTGCGTGGAATGCATTTCTCACGCCGATTGGGTTCATTACGTTCGTCGTCGCATCCTTCGCTGAAACCAACCGTTTGCCGTTCGATCTTCCCGAAGCAGAGCCTGAGCTGGTTGGTGGCTACCACACTGAGTATAGCGGGATGAAATTCGGCGCTTTCTTTCTTGCCGAGTATTCGAACATGATTACGTCCAGTGCCTTGATCGTCACACTATTTCTTGGCGGCTGGCAATTCCCTTTTCTCGATACGTTTGGTCTCTCTGCGATGTGGGTAAGCATCATTCAGGTTCTCGCGTTTATTACAAAGGTGGGAATGATGTTGTTCTTTTATATGTGGATACGGTGGACAATACCCCGGTTCAGGTATGATCAGCTTATGAACCTGGGTTGGAAGGTGATGCTGCCGCTGGCCTTGGCAAATCTTGTTGTAACCGCCATCGGTGTGAAATTGTTTACATGATTGGATGAAGAAGTGGACCAACCAGGGAAAACAATGCCTACAAATGGAGAGACGGCCCGTCAAGTTCGAATCAAGGATCTGACTCTCTGGCAACGGACATACATTCCCGAGATCGTCAAGGGAATGGTGTTGACGTTCAAGCAGATTCTGAGACCGAAATTCACCCGGCAGTATCCTGAAGAGCGTTGGAATCCGCCTTCATCATTTAGGGGACGACCCGTGCTGGTCGAGGAAGAAGGGGTTGAGCGGTGCGTTGCGTGTGGACTGTGTGCACGAGTCTGTCCCGCACTTGCCATCGAGGTGCAGGGATCGGAAACCGACCTTGAGAAGGAGAGATACCCGATAAAGTTTGAGATCAACATGTTGCGGTGCATCTTTTGTGGGTTCTGCGAAGAGGCATGCCCCGAAGAGGCCATTGTGATGAGTGATGAGTATGAGCTTGTTTTTACCGACCCGGAGAAAGCGATTTATGGGAAGGACAGGCTTTTGATGTCGGCGGATCGTTTGAGGCCGCGACTCGAGTTCCTGCGCAGAGCCCGCTGACGGATGTGGCATACGTTGTCACGCTGAAATCTTTGTATATCCCTCCATGTAACTGCTCGTTCAATTCAAATCTCCAAGGTGGTCAATGAGAACATCACCTGTACTCTTGCTTCTCGTTCTATGCGTAGCGCTGGTATTTGCCCGCACTTCGGAACGCGATAAGTACAGTGGCTACTCGATGGTAAGGGTCTTCGCAAACGGCCCTGAAGATCTCCGCTTGCTTCAGGAACATGGGATCGATATCGACCATTACCGCGGAGAGCCAGGTTCCTTTATTGAGTTGGTGATCAATCAAAACGAATTGGAACAATTGCGCGCTACCGGGATTGCATTGCAAGTAGTCGTTGATGATCTCGATGCGTATTATGATCGACGCCGATCGCCAAAAGAGCAAGAACTGGCTGCGAGCAGGTCCATCCTCGAGCTGAACGGAGTATCCGGTTTCGAATACGGCTCGATGGGGGGGTTCTACACATATGCTGAGGTCGTTCGGGAGCTTGACTCAATGAAACTCCAGTATCCGAACCTTATTACTGAAAAGGACTCGATCGGTGTCACCGAGCAAGGGCGAACGGTCTGGGCGGTTGAGATCTCTGATAATCCCGGACAGAATGAGCCGGACGAAGCAGTAGCGTACTACGACGCGCTGCACCATGCACGCGAGCCGATGTCAATGGCCGTGCTGATGTACTACATGTACTGGCTTCTCGATAACTATGGCACTGATCCCGAAGCGACATATCTGGTGAACAATCGCCGGATGCTCTTCGTCCCGGTGGTTAATCCCGATGGGTATGTACACAACCAAACAACAAATCCAAACGGTGGCGGCAACTGGCGAAAAAACCGGCGCAACAACGGGGGCGGCATTTACGGTGTAGACCTGAACAGAAATTATGGCTACCAGTGGGGATATGACAATATCGGTTCGAGTCCCTCTCCCTCTTCCGACACCTATCGGGGTCCCTCCGCATATTCGGAGCCAGAGTCGCGCGCAGTGCGTGACTTTACGGCGCAGCACCTTCCATCGGTTGCCTTTTCCACACATTCTGTTGCAGGGCGGTACCTCAACCCGTACAGCTACAAGGATACTGTGATTTCCTATGAGTACTACGCGGAGTTTGCCAGCGACTTCTCGCGCAACAATGGGTATTTGTACGGCACTGTCTATCAGATGCTCAGTTACAACTCCAATGGCACCACGCGTGACTACCTCCACCATGACCTGAATTGCTTTTCGTGGACGCCGGAATTTGGAGGGAGTGGGTTCTGGCCGAATCAGTCTGAGATTGTTCCTGTTGTTCAGGAAAACCTCCTCCCCTGCAAATACCTTTCATGGGTCGGCGGCGCGTTTGCAGACTATCAGGCGTTTCGCCTCATAGGAAACCAGTATGCTCTTCGCGGCGATACACTCAGGATAGCGATTGACGTTCGGAACAAAGGACTTACACTTGATGCAATTTCTGTCAACGTAAGCCTCCAGTCGCTCTATCCGCAGGCTACTGTCGTCGTTGGGTCTGTCCCATTCGGAAGCATGTCTCCACGCCAAGCAGCATCAAACGATGTGAACCCCTTTGTAGTTGCTGTAGCTGTCGGTGCGCAACACCTTGACGAGATGAAGTTCATTGCCACAATGACACAGGAGGGAATTGCAACATCCGTCGATACATTCTCAATTGTTGTCGGCTTTCCGAAGGTTTTATTTCAGGATGATGGAGAATCCGGAATCGGGAGCTGGACACGAGGCGGAAATCAGATCCAGTGGGACACGACATCCGTCATGGCATATCTGGGGTCAACCTCCTTTGCCGATAGTCGGTATGGGAATGTTGCCAACAGTACAAACAATTCGCTCGCAACTACTTCCCCGATCGCTCTCGCCGGAAGCGTAAATCCCCGCCTCGAGTATTTTGCCCGCTGGTCGAATGAAGCAGGT
>JACQVJ010000208.1 GCA_016209805.1 Ignavibacteriota bacterium | reverse complement strand
GTGATACACTGTGCTATTTCTGTGGCTGCACCATGATGGTAACGCGTGATCGCAGCCGCATTGCCGAATACCTCCGATACCTGAAGAAAGAGATCGACACTGTGGCTCCGATGATTGCCCGGGGTCGAAGAGTGTCGCAGATCCATTGGGGTGGCGGAACGCCGACACATCTCTCCCCGGATGAAATCCTCGACATCGCTGAGTATATCAAAGCCTCCTTCACGATAGATCCGGAAGTGGAAATGAGCGTTGAGATCGATCCTCGTGAGCTGACCCAGAGACATCTTGGTGTGCTGCGGCATGTCGGATTCAACCGGATCAGTATGGGTGTTCAGGATTTTGATCCGAAGGTGCAAGCGGCGGTCAACAGAGTTCAGCCTGAGGAGATGACGTTGAATGTCTTGAAGTGGGCAGCGGGCCTCGACTTCGAGAGCACGAATATTGATCTGATTTATGGGTTGCCCTATCAGACTGTTGAGTCATTTGAGAAGACGGTGAGGAAGCTCTTACATTTCAACCCTGATCGGATCGCGGTCTTTAACTATGCGCATGTACCGTGGCTCAAGCCTCACCAGCGTCTCATCCATACGGAAGATCTTCCATCACCAGGGGAAAAACTTCGGATCCTGAAAATGACCATCGAGCTTCTCAGCTCTCATGGTTACCGGTACATCGGCATGGATCACTTTGCCAAGCCGAATGATGAGTTGTCCATTGCACAGAAGCAGAAAACATTGTACAGGAACTTTCAAGGATATTCCACGAAATCGGGAGCCGATCTCTACGGGTTCGGAATGTCATCCATCAGTCACTTCCAGAATATCTACGCCCAGAACGACAAGACCTTGCCCGAGTACTACAAGGCCATCGACTGCGGCGATTTGGCAACTCATGTCGGCTACCGGATGACAGAGGATGATGAGATAAGGAAGTATGTCATCATGAAACTGATGTGCGATCTTGATCTTGAGAAGCGTGATGTGGAGGAACGATTCGGGATTGACTTTGATGAGTACTTTGCCCAGGCGTTGAGCGAGCTTGAGGAGTTCGAGCAAGATGGCCTCGTGACGATGTCACCGAAGAAGCTCACGATCAACCGTGCAGGCCGACTCCTGCTGAGAAACATTGCCATGTGTTTCGACGCATATCTGGATAAGATTGGGAAGGAGAAACCGGTTTTCTCTCGTACAGTCTGATAATCATTCTCTTTCTCCTAATACACCGAAGCCGCTTCCCTTGTGAGAAGCGGCTTCGTCGGTTTCATGTTCCGACAATAGCTTCAGTGTCCTCGACCGCTGTACTGTTGAAGGTGGTGTTGCGCCCTCATGTTGCCTGTGTGAAGGCCTGTCTTTGCACGGTTCTGTCCTTTGAGGAATTGCAGATTCCGTCCGCGGCGTGCGAGATCCTTCTCTTCGATCAAATGGCGGAGGTGTGCCGCCTCCACAAGGATGAGGTCTTTCCTGTTGATCTTCTCAATTGCCTCGCGTGCGGTCATGTTATGTGCGATTGCCACACGCAGGTTGTACAAAGACATACGATGAGCTGAGCCAAAAACGAATTTGCCCGCGACAAGTGCCTGCACGTTTTCTCTAGCAGCCGTGTCCACGATGGTGTGATGATCGTGTGGCGTGAGATTCTGAATCGCTTGAAAATTCTTGTCCGTACTCTCAGCGATCAGAAACCACTCGGCCCGCTCGAATCGCTTTGCAACTCGGCTGTCCAATGTACTCCCATCGCAGGCTACAAGGATCTTCATGGCCCCCTCCTGTGCGTTGGTTTTTGGATGTGTGTGAGTTTCCGCGGCGTTGGTTGAAATGTTGTCAACTCACCATCATTGTATGCTCTGCTTTCGAAAGAGTCAAGCGAGAACGTCATCTTGCCGTATTGAAATCTTGAACATCAAGGATCATTTCATGAAGCTAGCTCATTCCTATTTACATATTTTGCATTCTCAAATCTTGGAATTTCGTGGCAGTAGGTTGCTCATTTTAGTGAAATCGGGCGGTTTTGTGTGGCATGCAATTAGCGTCTATCATCAATGGCAAACGGCTGCATCTTCATTATTAACAAAGGATTGCAATGAAGCGACGAATGGTCACAATTGACGGCAACGAAGCCGCCGCATATGTAGCTCACAAACTTAATGAAGTAATAGCGATCTATCCCATTACTCCGTCCTCCAACATGGGCGAATGGGCTGACGAATGGTCGGCACAGGGGAAGACGAACCTGTGGGGAACAGTTCCTTCGGTAACGGAAATGCAGAGCGAAGGTGGGGCCGCCGGAGCCGTTCACGGTGCGCTGCAAACGGGAGCGCTCTCAACGACATTCACTGCCTCGCAGGGTCTCCTGCTGATGATCCCCAACATGTTCAAGATCGCCGGCGAGCTTACCTCGACAGTTTTCCATGTGTCCGCACGATCGGTTGCGTCTCATGCGTTGTCCATCTTTGGCGACCACAGTGACGTGATGGCCACGCGCACAACGGGCTTTGCAATGCTCGCGTCGAACTCAGTGCAGGAGGTGATGGACTTCGCCCTCATTGCTCAGGCAGCAACATTGAAGGGGCGAGTGCCTGTGCTTCACTTCTTCGACGGATTTCGCACCTCGCACGAGGTGATGAAAATCGAAGAGCTAACAGATGAAGACTTGCATGCGATGATCGATGACGATCTGATCCGCCGGCATCGTGCCCGAGCGTTATCGCCTGAGCATCCGGTGCTCAGAGGATCGGCGCAGAACCCCGACGTTTTCTTTCAGGCGCGTGAGACCGTCAATCCATTCTATTCGGAATTCCCATCGGTCGTACAGGAGATGATGGATAGGTTTGCCGCGGTTGTCGGGCGACAGTATAGGCTTTTCAATTATTTCGGATCTCCTGAGGCAGAACGCGTGGTTGTGATTATGGGCTCAGGCGCCGAGGCTGTTCAGGAAACCGTCGAGTACTTGAATGCACGTGGCGAGAACATTGGACTCTTGAAGGTTCGTCTTTACCGGCCTTTTGCCGGAGAACTTTTTGTGAAGGCCCTTCCTTCGACGGTGAAGGTAATAGCCGTTCTGGATCGAACGAAAGAACCAGGGAGTCCAGGCGAGCCACTCTATGTTGATGTCGTCACCGCACTCACTGAATCATACATGTCCGACGATTTTCCACTTAAGCAACTCCCCAAAGTTGTCGGCGGACGTTATGGGCTCTCATCGAAAGAATTCACGCCTGCGATGATCAAGGGTGTGTACGATGAGATGAAGAAACTCAGGCCGAAAAATCACTTCACGGTAGGGATCAACGACGATGTGACGCATACAAGCCTTGAGATTGATTCAGCCTTTACGACGGAAGGTGATGATGTGGTGTGCGCCATTTTCTTCGGTCTTGGTGCCGATGGCACAGTAGGAGCGAACAAAAACTCGATCAAGATCATCGGCGAAGATACAGATTATCATGCGCAAGGGTACTTTGTGTATGATTCCAAGAAGTCCGGATCCACGACGACTTCGCATCTGCGGTTTGGGCCCCGACCGATCCATTCGACGTATCTTGTTGACAAGGCAAACTTCGTCGCCTGTCATCAGTGGTTCTTCCTTGAGAAGTACGATGTGCTGAAGTATGCTGTGCCGGGTGCGACGTTCCTGCTAAATAGTTTTTATGGACCGGAGAAGGTGTGGGACAAACTTCCCCGACACATACAGCAGCAACTGATCGAAAAGAAGATCAAGTTCTTCGTCATCGATGGGTACAAGGTAGCGACGGAATCGGGAATGGGTGCACGGGTCAACACGATCATGCAGACCTGTTTCTTTGCAATCTCCGGAGTCCTTCCGCGAGATCAAGCAATCGAAGCAATCAAGAATTCGATCGAGAAGACGTATGGAAAGAAAGGGGAACAGGTCGTCAGGCAGAATTTTGCCGCCGTCGATCAAACCCTGGCCAATCTCTTTGAAGTGAAGGTGCCGGACAAAGTTTCCAGCACCATGGAGATGCCGCCGGTCGTGTCCGAGAAAGCTCCGGACTTTGTCAAAGAGGTGACGGCGAAAATCATAGCGGGGTTTGGCGACACGTTACCCGTGAGCGCGTTTCCGAACGATGGCACGTTTCCGTTAGGCACGGCGCAATGGGAAAAGCGCAACATCGCTCTTGAGATCCCGGTCTGGGATGAGTCCATATGTATTCAGTGCAACAAGTGCGCGCTCGTCTGTCCGCACGCGACTATCCGCATCAAGGTGTACGACGCGAAGGAACTATCGAACGCGCCGGCGACATTCAAGTCAATGGATTATCGGGGGCCTGAATACAAAGGAATGAAATATACCGTGCAGGTGGCCCCTGAAGATTGTACCGGCTGTGGCATTTGCGTGGATATTTGTCCGGCGAAGAACAAGTCGGAAACAAAACTCAAGGCGATCAACATGCGGCCCCAGCCCCCGATTCGTGAGCAGGAGCGCGTGAACTACGATTTCTTCCTGAAGATTCCTGAAATCGATAGACGACTGGTACGAGTTGAGACGGTGAAAGGCTCGCAGTTCTTACAACCGTTGTTCGAGTATTCGGGGGCGTGCTCAGGGTGTGGAGAAACGCCATACGTCAAGCTGGCCACTCAACTGTTCGGAGATCGTATGGTTGTGGCAAATGCCACTGGCTGTTCGTCGATTTACGGAGGCAATCTGCCGACCACACCCTGGGCGACTAATACGGATGGTCGTGGTCCTGCGTGGTCGAACTCATTGTTTGAAGATAACGCAGAGTTCGGTCTCGGGATGCGTCTCACGATTGACAAGCATACGGAGATGGCGCGCGAGCTTGTTCACTCTCTTCGGATATCGATCGGTGACACCCTCGTCAGAGAAATCCTCGAGGCCGATCAGTCTGACGAGGCAGGTATCTACGATCAGCGCAAACGTGTCGAAGAGTTGAAGAGAATCCTGCACGGCGTTGACACGCCGGAAGCCAAGAACCTCCTGAGCCTTGCCGATAATCTTGTGAAGAAAAGTGTCTGGATTATGGGGGGTGATGGCTGGGCATACGACATTGGGTTTGGTGGACTCGACCATGTGATCGCATCCGGACGAAACGTGAACATTCTCGTTCTCGACACGGAGGTGTATTCCAATACTGGAGGACAGATGTCGAAGTCAACGCCACGGTCTGCTGTTGCGAAGTTTGCGGCAGGAGGCAAACCGCAGGCCAAGAAAGACCTCGGTCTGATTGCGATGACCTACGGGAATGTATACGTTGCGCAGGTTGCGATGGGGTACAACGACACTCAGACGATTCGCGCATTCATGGAAGCGGAAGCGTACGAGGGTCCGTCCCTCATCATCGCGTACAGCCATTGTATAGCTCACGGCATAAACATGACGAAAGGGATGTCAAATCAAAAGGCTGCCGTGGAGAGCGGACACTGGCCTTTGTACCGCTACAACCCCGCGTTCACGGCTGAAGGAAAGAACCCGTTCAAGCTTGATTCGAAGACTCCGAAAATCAGGTTCGAAGAGTATGCTTACATGGAGGCCCGATACAAAATGCTGACGAAGAGCAACCCTGAAGAGGCCAAGCGACTGTTGGCCCTTGCACAGGAAGATGTGATCAAACGGTGGGCACTGTTTGAGGGAATGGCTGCGAACGGTCACGGTGCAAGTTCGAAGACTGCATCGCCCGTTGCTGCCATGCCGGTCGAAACTTCGGAGAATTAGCACGTTGTTGAAAAACAAATTTTAACGCAGAGACGCGGAGGCGCAGAGAAGAGGGATAGTCGATTATTTTTCAAACACAGCCATGATCCCTCCGCGCCTCGGCGCCTCTGCGGTGGGGTTAAAGCTCAATATTCGTGATTGCGTAAGGCAAGACAAAATCAAGAGGACTACTGTTGAACAAGCATACTTCAGGGGATAACCACAATGGATCTCTCAACCACATATCTCGGACTCAAGCTCAAAAACCCCATCGTCCCTTCCGCAAGTCCACTCTCCCGGACGGTCGATAGCATGAAGCGGCTGGAAGACGCCGGTGCGGCTGCCGTGGTCATGTATTCTTTGTTCGAAGAGCAAGTCGCTCACGAGGCCACAGAGCTTAGTCACTATCTTTCGTACGGGACTGAAAGTTATGCTGAAGCAGTCACCTATTTCCCTGAATCTGAAGTGTACAATCTTGGTCCGGAGGAATATGTTGAGTTGATCCATAGTGCAAAACAATCCCTTGGTATACCTGTGATTGGTAGCCTGAACGGCATATCGCCCGGTGGTTGGATCAATTACGCAAAGAGAATAGAAGACGCGGGGGCGGATGCCCTGGAATTAAATGTCTACTATATTCCGACCGATCCGAAACTTTCGGGTCATGATGTTGAAGATCGCTATCTCGAAGTGCTACACGCCGTTAAGCGTACGCTCACAATCCCTGTTGCGATGAAGCTGAGCCCGTTCTTCAGTTCATTTGCCAACATGGCCCACCGCCTTGACAGTGCCGGTGCGGATGGTCTTGTCATGTTCAATAGATTCTATCAACCTGATTTTGACCTTGACGATCTTGAAGTGATTCCGAACGTTATTCTCAGCACACCTCATGCGATGAGATTGCCCTTGCGTTGGATCGCCATACTCTATGGCAAAGTGAAGGCCAGCCTCGCGGCAACAAGCGGAATTCACACTGCGGAAGATGTGATCAAGATGTTGATGGCCGGAGCGGATGTTACCATGATGTGCTCTGCTTTGCTGAAGCATGGACCGCGATACATTACAACGGTGTTGACCGAGATTCGTCAGTGGATGCTGGAGCACGAATACCTTTCGGTCAAACAGATGAAAGGAAGCATGAGTCAGAGGGCCGTTGCTGACCCCGCCGCTTTTGAACGGGCGAACTACATGAAAGCACTGAATCAATACAAAATTATTGTCTGAATGGAGGTTCACAATGGTTCGTAAACAAGAAGCTCTGGATTATCACTCGCAGGGAAGGCGAGGCAAGATCGAGGTCATTTCGACCAAGGCTTGCGCTACGCAACGCGATTTGTCGCTTGCCTACACTCCGGGGGTTGCAGAGCCATGCAGGGAAATCGAGGCGAATCCCGATGACGCATATCTGTACACTGCAAAGGGGAACCTCGTTGCCGTGATCACGAATGGCACTGCCGTGCTTGGTTTGGGAGACATAGGTGCACTGGCCGGAAAGCCGGTAATGGAAGGGAAAGGCGTCCTCTTCAAGAGGTTTGCTGATATTGACGTGTTCGACATTGAGCTGAACTCACACAATGCGGATGACATCATCAAGGCAGTGCAAATGCTTGAGCCAACGTTTGGTGGGATCAATCTCGAAGATATCAAAGCGCCGGAGTGTTTCTACATCGAAGAGACGCTCAAGAAGACAATGAACATCCCCGTTTTTCACGATGATCAGCATGGCACGGCAATCATCAGCGGCGCTGCGTTGTTGAATGCCCTGGAGGTAGTGAGGAAGAAGATCGAGGATGTGAAGGTTGTCTTCAGCGGTGCAGGGGCTGCCGGAATCGCCTGCGCCAAGCTCTATGAGAAGCTCGGTGTCCGCCGGGAGAATATGTTGCTGGTAGATACGAAGGGCGTTGTCTTCAAGGGACGAACGGAAGGAATGAACCCATACAAAGAATACTTCGCGGTCGAAACGAAAGCCCGAACCCTGGCCGATGCCATGCGTGGGGCCGATGTATTCTGCGGAGTTTCCGTGAAAGGGATCGTGACACAGGAGATGGTGAAGTCCATGGCGGACAATCCCATTGTCTTTGCCATGGCGAATCCGGATCCCGAGATCACGTACGAGGATGCAGTGGCTGCACGGAGTGATGTTATTATGGCGACGGGGCGGTCGGATTACCCGAACCAGGTGAACAACGTGCTCGGGTTCCCGTTCATTTTCCGTGGTGCTCTTGATGTTCGTGCCACTGCGATTAACGATGAGATGAAGATTGCCGCCGCCCATGCACTTGCCGATCTTACCAAGGAAGATGTCCCCGATTCAGTCGTCAAGGCGTATGGCGGGAAGAGGATAGAGTTCGGTCGGGAGTACATTATTCCCAAGCCGTTCGACCCACGGGTACTTCTGTGGGAGGCGACAGCAGTTGCGAAGGCAGCGATGGACACGGGTGTTGCACGCAAGCCGATCAAGGACTTTGAGGCGTATAAGGACTCACTCGAAGCCCGGCTTGGGAAGTCGCGTGAGGTCATGCGCTTCTTCGTTCACAAGGCGCAACGCGCGCCAAAGCGCATCGTGTTTCCTGAAGGAGAGGAGGAGAAGATCCTGCGCGCAGCTCAGATTATTGTTGATGAGAGAATTGCGCAGCCGATATTGCTCGGCAGCAGGACTCTCATCCATCAGCGGATCAAGGATCTTGGCCTCGATCTCAACGGAGTTGAGATCATCAATCCCTCAAAGTCACCGAGGTTGGATGAATATGTTACAGCATACTACAATCTGCGACAACGGAAGGGTGCGACCCGGTTTGATGCCGAGCGCCGGATGAGCACACACAATGTGTTCGGTATGATAATGGTACAACGAGGCGACGGAGACGGACTTATTTCGGGTTTGACGCAGCACTATCCCGATACGGTACGACCAGCCCTGCAGATCATTGGAACCAGAGATGGCGTCAATAGAATTGCCGGTCTGTATATGCTGATTTTTAAGAACCAGACTGTCTTTATTGCGGACGCGACAGTGAACATTGAGCCGACGGCAGAGGATCTTGCAGAGATCGCGCTGTTGACCGCGGAGAAAGTGAAGCAGTTCAACATCGAGCCCCGCATTGCCATGCTGTCGTTCAGCAACTTCGGCAGCACAAATCACCCGTTAGCGGAGAAGGTGCGTGTGGCCACGGCGATGGTGAAGAAACGGGCACCTCGATTAATCGTTGACGGTGAGATGCAGGCCGACACGGCCGTTGTTCCGGAGATTATCTCGGAGATCTATCCGTTCAGCACGCTTAAAGGTGGGGCCAACGTTCTCATCTGTCCCGACCTGACATCGGCCAACATAGCGTACAAGCTTCTCGCCCGACTTGGCGGTGCGGTGGCTATCGGCCCGATTCTTCTGGGAATCCGGAAGCCCGTGTACCTGCTTGTGCCCGGTAATGAGGTAGGCGACATTGTGAACATCACAGCCATGGCTGTCGTTGAGGCGCAACGGTTGAGAGAGGAGCAGTTCGAGCGGAGAGAAGTGACGAGATCCATCTACGCGCCGGCAGATTGAGCCAAATACTAAAACGCATCGGGAAGCCCCGCTCCAGAAGAGATTGTGTGAAAAGTCTGCTGTAAGTCGCTGAAGCCACTCCCAGATTTGGAAAGCAGATTGATTTTGTTGACCCGACATGAATGTCGGGACAATCCATGGATTTTCACACGGCCTCCAAGAGTGGGGTTTCTTATTGTGGAGATTCCCATTAGACTATCCCTTCGGGAGGGTTGAACGGATACAGCGCTGACCGAAACAAGGGCGAATCTGTCTCGAGGCGGCGGATGCACTGTACATACACAACAGAGAATCATGGAGATATCATGATTTTTCACTTGACAAAGTGGTTTTGAACGGTTATATTCAGATAAAATAGTCTGAATAAACATGAGTCTCGTATTTAGCCGTCAATGTGAATATGCTCTTCAGGCAGTATTATACCTTGCTTTGAAATCTCCTGGGGAAATGACCTCAATGAAGGAGATGGCCGAGAAGCTCGATATCCCGTACCATTTTGTGTCGAAGATCCTACAGAACTTGACACGTAAGGGTTTGCTGTCATCCTTGAAGGGTCCGAGTGGGGGATTTACCCTTTCAATGCCGTCAAGGGACATCACCCTTTTTCACATTGTGGAGGCAATCGATGGAGTGGAGTTTACGAAGAACTGTGTGCTTGGCTTTCCAGAGTGCTCGGGAAAGAATCCGTGTGCAGTCCATGACACATGGGCCACACTTCGTGAAGGACTTTACAACATGCTGGTCAGTAAGAATGTCGCCGAAATGGCACTCGAAATGAGAAAGCCAGAGTATCGCGTTAGGACGCTTTGATTTTTTTTGAATCGTAATCGGAGTAATCAATCTGAAATACAGCAATGAACCGAAAGGGGCCAAACAAATGCGGGCAATAGAACAACTGATGCAAGAACACTCAGCCATCCTGACCATGCTGGATATTCTTGACGCGGCATGCAACAAGCTCGACTCAGGAACACAGGTTGATCCCGAGGATTTTGAAGCAATGGTCGGTTTCTTGAAGGAGTTTGCTGATGCATGTCATCATAAGAAGGAAGAGAGTTTCCTTTTCCCAGCACTTGAACAGAGCGGGGTACCAAGAGAGCATGGACCGATCGGCGTGATGCTCACAGAACACGACCTTGGGCGCAAATACATTCGGGGACTTGGCCAAAGTATCGAAGCCTACAAGAGCGGGAACAAGGATGCAACATTGGGCCTTATGTCGAATGCGCGGGGATATATCAATCTTTTGAGGATGCACATTGAGAAGGAGAACGGGGTTCTCTTTCCTCTTGCGGATCAACGGCTGAGCGAACAAGTCCAGAGTGAGTTGATGAAGAACTTCCAACGAATTGAAGTGGAAGAAATCGGCGAAGGGAAACATGAGCAATTCCATGTGCTGCTTCGAAAGCTGAAAACCGTGTATCTGTCATGAGTCATCCGCGATCCGAACCGTTGAAAAACCATGGCGACTGAAGCACCGGATACAAATCTTGAGACTGTCGACGTTGCGATCCCGCAGGAACTCCCGGATGTTGGACTGATCCGTCAAGACCTGTTCACTAAGCATTCGAGACCCGACGCTCGTCGGAGGCCGGGCCTGAAAAAAATTCCTCCTGAGCTTAGACGGCGAAAACCGAATTTCGATCATGAGCAGCGTTGGTACAAGCGTTTTGTCTGGCGCCTTAGGGAGGATTCGCAATTCCAACGGTCGACCATCCAGGCAGCGTTCGTTTTACTGTGCATCTGGATCGGCATTGAATTCTACCTCTTCATGAGGTGGGGACTTTCCGGCGGAACAGAAGCCTTCTACTCCCGTCCACCCGGCGTGGAAGGATTCCTACCCATCAGCGCCTTAATCAGCTTCAAGTATTGGGTTCAGACCGGAATTGTCAATTCGATCCATCCGGCTTCGCTGTTTATCCTTCTTGCCATTGTTGCTGTGAGCATTGCTCTGAAAAAATCATTTTGCAGTTGGTTATGCCCGGTGGGTACGCTCAGCGAGTCGTTGTGGATGGTTGGCCAGAAGCTTTTTAAGAGAAACCTGGCCTTGCCCCGCTGGCTGGACTATCCTCTACGCTCGTTAAAGTATTTGCTCCTCTTCTTTTTTATTTATTCGATCTGGCAAATGGATAAGGAGGCACTGGCTCAGTTCATCTATAGTCCATACAACAAAGTTGCGGACATCAAGATGTTTCTCTTCTTTGCTGAGATTTCGTCGTTCGCTCTCTGGACGATCCTTATTCTGATGCTTCTCTCCGTCGTGATCAAGAACTTCTGGTGTCGGTTCCTCTGTCCGTACGGCGCCCTTCTCGGCATCGTCGGCTGGCTCAGTCCTTTGAAGATCACTCGGACAGAATCCAGCTGCATCGATTGCGAGTTGTGCACGCAGGCATGTCCAGCAAACATAAAAGTGCACAAGGCGGATCGGGTGTGGAGCGATGAGTGCATGAGCTGTATGTTGTGTGTTCAGGCCTGTCCGGTGAAGAACACTCTGGAAATGCGCGCCGGCATCAAGTCACGGCCGGTACAAAATCGGTTCCTGGGGATTTTGGTCGGAGGAGTGTTCGTTGTTGTAACAGGTCTGGCCGTGCTCACGGGGTACTGGCAAAACTCCATCTCCAGAGAAGAATACCTGAGGCGGTTCCAGCAACTGAATTCTCCGGTCTATCAACATTTTAGAGGGGAGGTTCCCGAGTATGGACCTCATGACTGAGGAATCGACTGCAACAGTATCTGATTTCTACGACTCTCTCGCGCCGGATTACGATGCCATGACCGGCTTCACGAAGCGTTTTGTTCATGAACGCCCGTTCTTCCGTCTGCTTGTGGAGAGATACGGGATCGGGACGGCACTCGATGCAGGGTGTGGAACTGGATTTCACTCGTTGTTGCTCTCCCAACTTGGTGTTCACGTCACCGCTGTTGATGTTTCGAATGAAATGCTGTCGGCTGTTGCGCGCCATGCGAAAGAGATGGACGTTGATGTCGGCATTGTGAAATCCACATTCCAGCACATCCCGAACAACGTCAGTACAAACTACGATGCGGTCTTCTCGATGGGGAACTCGCTGGCTCATCTTCTTTCGAGCGAGGAACTGCTTGCATCGTTGAGGTCATTCGCTTCTGTCCTGAAACCCGGAGGTGTCCTGTTTGTGCAAAACCTGAACTATGATCGGATCATGAATTCGAGGGAACGGATTCAGAGCATCAAGGAAAGCAATGGGATCACCTTCGTTCGTTATTATGAGTACCTGGAGGAGAGAATCAATTTCCAGATTTTGAAGGTGCAGAGTATTAACGGAGTTCTGGAGCATAAACTGATGAGCGTGATGCTTCGCCCGATTCTGAAGGACGATTTCGTTCAGCTTCTCCGTCAAGCAGGTTTCAATGGAGTGAAGTTCTTCGGTGGGATTTCAATGGAGGAATTCCATTCCGACACATCCAGAGATTTGGTTGTTCTGGCAACGAAGGCTAAGTAAATCGCAGGTCAAATGGAGTTGGCCGTTCCCAGATCTGAGAACTGAGTCTTGATTTTTTTTGCAGGAGTAGGAGAATGATAAACAGGGATCTCTAAGGAAAGTACAGCATATAATCAGATAGAATAGTCTGATGTATGGCACTATAGTTGCGGGAGGGTTCACATCGCGTCTAAAGTCATGTCTGAGAAATACCGGGTCACAATACCCGACATTGAGTTCTGGAAGAACCTCGTCCCGTGTCAAATAGGGTGTCCCATCCACACCGACGCTGGCCGTTATGTTCAGTTGATTGCCGAACAGGAGTATGAAGAGGCGTATCTCACAGCCCGTTCGCCCAATCCCTTTGCAAGCGTTTGTGGTCGCGTGTGCGCAGCACCGTGTGAAGACTGGTGTCGCAGGGGGAAGATCGATGCTCCTGTGAGCATACGCGCGCTCAAACGGTTTGTAACGGAAAAGTATGGCGCTGAGTCCCTCGATCCCGACACACAGAACAGTCTCTTCGATGGAGAAGATGAACGCGGGAACAAATGGCCATGGCACCTTCCGCTACAGGTTTCTGCGCGAGAGAATGTCGCCAAGGGCAGGAAAGTTGCCGTCATTGGGTCCGGGCCCGCCGGGTTATCGTGCGCACACGATCTTGCACTCATGGGTTACCGCGTCACGGTGTTCGAAGCATTCGGATTTGCCGGCGGCATGTTGCGCCATGGTATCCCGGAATATCGTCTCTCAAGGAGTCTCATTGACAAAGAGATCGAGAAGATCAAGTTCCTCGGCGTTGAGATTCGATTCAATTCTCCACTGAATAACAAATTCGGTATTTCCGAGCTGAAGGCTCAGGGATTCGAGTCAGTGTTTCTCTCGGTCGGGACACAAAAGGGTCGTGACCTGAATATTGAAGGAAGTAACCTTGACGGCGTAATCAGGGCGATCGACTATTTGTTGAACGTCAACAAGGGCTACAGGCTCGATCTTGGCAGGAAGGTACTTGTTATTGGCGGAGGTTTCGTTGCATTCGACGCCGCTCGAACGGCACTTCGGGGCGGCGCGGAGCAGGATCAATCGGATCTTCACTCAGCGGTTGATGCTGCACGATCGGCAATGAGAGGCGGAGCAGAAGAAGTACACATTGCAAGCCTCGAATCTTTTGAGGAAATGCCCGTGCTTCGTACCGCTCAGGGGCACGAGGAGTTTGACGAGGCAAGGAAGGAAGGGATCATTTTTCATCCGCAACGAGGACCGAAGCGCTTCGTTGATGAAAATGGAAAACTGAAAGGGGTTGAGTTCATCGGAGTTAAGCGAACGTATGATGACGATGGTCGATTCAACCCTCAATACGACCCGGCCGTAGCTGAAATGTTCGAAGCCGATTCTGTCATAGTCGCGATCGGACAGCAAACAGACCTTTCATTCATCAAGCCGAAAGATGGTATAGCACTCACCGCTGCCAATCTTGTGCGAGTTGATAAAGAGACGCTTGCAACGAGTGCGCGGGGGATCTTTGCGGGAGGTGATGTCGCGTTCGGTCCACGAAACATCATTGACGCTGTGGCCAACGGAAAACGGGCTGCCCTCTCAATCGATGAATACTTGAAGAAAAAGAAAGCCGAGACGTACTACAACCTCTCAGTCGAGAAGATACCTACGTACCGGTTCACACGGCCTGAGGCTTATGAACAACTTCCGCGGGAATCGCCGCCAACGATAGAACTGAACCGACGCACGGGTATCTCTGAAGTTGAAACCGGATATTCGGAGGAACAAGCGCTACGTCAGGCAGAACGATGCCTTGCTTGCCATATTCAGACCATTTACGACGCCGAGAAGTGTGTGATGTGCAATCGGTGTGTGGATATATGCCCGGAGTACTGCCTGCAACTCGTTCC
Source organism: Ignavibacteriota bacterium (assembly GCA_016209805.1). Lineage (GTDB taxonomy): Bacteria > Bacteroidota > Ignavibacteria > UBA10030 > UBA6906 > JACQVJ01. The sequence goes on along the minus strand of JACQVJ010000208.1, from coordinate 2,913 downwards.
ACTGACTGAGTTGGATATTGATGAGACCACAAAGGCGAAACTGATCGATCATTACAACGTTGATCCGTCCCAGCCTGCGTCGGCAATGTTGAAGGATGACGACAAATGCATCCGATGCGGACTATGTGCCATCCGCTGTCCGACCGACGCGATGACGATGGAAGTGTTTTACTATGAACAACGTGAGGCAGTGTAAACAGCATTAGGACACTTACAACATGGGACTACTCAGGAAAACAACGTCGACAAAGGAGAGGAAGGATGGAATGGATCAGAGCAGAAGCAGGCGATCGTTCCTGCAGACGATGGGCTTCGGCGGAATGATTGCAGGATTCGTGGGCTTCAGCTACCAATCGTTCCGATCTCTTGTTCCGAACATTCTCTATGAACCTCCTATGCGATTCAAGATCGGTCTCCCTTCGAATCTTGCTGAAGGCATGACCTTTCTGGTAGACAAGAGACTGTATGTGTTCAAAGAAGGAAAATCGTTTTATGCAATCTCAGGCGCTTGCACACACCTTGGATGCACCGTGAAACAAACAAAGCTCAATCAACCAAAGCGAGTAGAAATTGACGGCGTGGAGAAAGAGGTTTCGTCTGAGTTTCACTGTCCGTGCCATGGCTCGAAATTTTATAGTGATGGAACGAACTACGCAGGTCCCGCTCCAACTCCTCTGCGATGGCACAAGCTGGAACTCTCGCCTGTGGATGGTCAATTGGTCGTGAACATGACTGAAGAAGTTGAAAAGAACTTCCGACTCACTGTATAAGTTTTTTTGTATCAGGAGGCGTTCGGAGTGAGGATTCCGATAGCATTTGAAAAGGAGTAATCAATGGCGATTGTAGATGCAGCCGTGAAATCATATCGCAGGCTCACCAACATGTGGAATCCACGAAGCGAGAAGGAAGCTGGTGATGCAATAGTAAAGAACATTCTCCTGCACTGGTTTCCGAACAAGATTACGCTGGGCAGTCTCTCCTGGAACTACTCGTTCTATCTCGGGACGATTTCATTCGTTCTGTTCATGATCTTAGTGATTACTGGTGTCGTCCTGATGTTTTTGTACGTTCCTTCCGTCGAGCGAGCGTATGGATCGGTGAAGGATATTGAATTCGTTGTATCGTTTGGGTGGTTTCTCCGCGCCGCTCACCGGATTGCTGCTCATTTGATGGTCGCTGTTGTGTTCTTGCATATGGTAAGGGTGTTTGTTACCGGCGCGTTCAAGAACGGCAGCGCAGTCGACACGCATCGCCCCTTGAATTGGATCATCGGTATTGCCCTGCTTCTTTCAACTCTTCTCCTCTCATTTACCGGATACTTGCTTCCCTGGGACCAGCTGGCGTATTGGGCTATCACGGTCGGGACGAACATTGCCAGTGCAGCACCAATTGTAGGAAAGTGGTTGCGTTTCTTCCTCCTCGGCGGAAACGAGATCGACCAGAATGCTCTTATTCGTTTTTATGTTCTTCACGTGTTTTTCTTACCCATGATTGTGGTGTTATTGTTCTCCTGGCACATGTGGAGAGTAAGGAAGGATGGGGGCCTTGCAATCGTTGATCATGAAGTCTTATCTCAAAAGGCCGAGACAACGATTCCGATACAGAGCAAAACGTATTCCCTCCTTGGCATCACGAATGGCACCACGGTACACGTACAGAACACGATGGTTGATGAAGAAAAGAACACCATTCCCAGCTCGCCTCATTTGACAAGGCGTCTCTTGATTGTCACCCTTGCAACGTTTGTGGTTGTAGTTATTCTCTCGGTCGTTTTCCGCGCCCCGTTGGAGGCACCGGCCAATCCGGCTGTCACTCCCAATCCGGCAAAGGCCCCGTGGTATTTCCTTTGGCTGCAAGAGATCGTAACCGTTACGACTATTAAACTCGGTTCCTTCACAATTAATGGAGCGCTGATTGGTGGCGTTCTTCTCCCCGGATTGCTCGTCCTGCTTGCCATATGGTGGCCGTACCGGGACAAGTCGAGCATCAACTCTGTAGGTGTGTGGTTTCCTGAAGAGCGGAAGGTTCAGAATCGAGTGTTCATTGCAATTTGCCTTTTCATTGTGGTGTTCACAATCATTGGAACCTTCCTGCGTGGGCCGTACTGGAATTTCTACTGGCCGTGGGAAACATGGCCTGAGATTCCCGTTAAGTTTTGAATCGGCAGGTTCATTCACTGAATAGGTCATCAATGATGGATGAGAATAGAAAGAAAAACAAGCTTGGGTTCGTGAACACAGATCGCCTTCTCCTGGCTATACTTGGCATTGGGATGTTCGTGTTGATGGGCTTAATTTCGTATGACTATCTCACACCAGAGTGGAAGGCATATCAATCCGAGTTTATTGATATCGTGGAGGAGAAGCTCGGTCCCGAACGTGCAACGGCCGTCCAGGTCGGTCTCCAGCAGGTATATGTGAAGGAATTGGAGAAAGCCGATCGCTGTATCACCTGCCACCAAGGAGTTGAATGGAAGGGGCTGGAAAACGCGCCCGAACCGTATCGCACACATCCCCGGGAGATCCTCGAAAAGCACCCGATCGACAAGTTTGGATGCACAACCTGTCACGGCGGCCAGGGATACGCGATTGACATGGTTGGGGCCCACGGGCTCATCGAACATTGGGAGGAACCGATGCTCGGCAAGGAGCTTGGAGATTTCTACGTGCTGAGTGACAAGAAATCTCTCATGCAGATCAATTGTAACTCGTGCCATCGGTATGATAAAGAAACGAAAGGCGCAAACTACATCAATCGTGCAAAGCAACTTGTCCATGAAAAGGGATGTCGGGCATGTCATGTAATCAATGGTCGGGGTGGTACGGTTGGTCCCGATCTTACAGGCGAAGCGGAAAAATCTCCCGAGCAGTTCAATTACGAGCGCATCAAGGGCTTCAACTCCGAATTCACCTG
>JACQVJ010000207.1 GCA_016209805.1 Ignavibacteriota bacterium | reverse complement strand
GTCTCACAGACTTGATAGCGATGGGTTTCGGTTTTCAGATTGTGGCTGACTCGGAACACGTTCTTCTTACACGTCTCTCCCCCGACGGAAGGACTATGGAAAGTACGACGGTCAATCCCACCTCCATCCTTACGGGGAACGCACCCAACATCGCGCTGCGACCTGGCGACAGAGTGATAGTCCCAGAAGGAAGAGAGTATAGACAGAATTACCGCGTTGAGATTGAAGGTGAAGTCGTACGCCCGGGTCAGTATCCAATCACCAAAAACATGACCAGACTCTCCGAGGTCATAAGAGAGGCAGGAAGTTTTACCGCGGACGCGAACATTCGTGGCGCAACGCTGATGCGCGCACGTGTTTCCCCCTTGGAACTTCCGGATGAGATTGAACGAGAACAACTTCTCAGCATGCGAGCAAGTCTTGGCGATCAGGATTCAGCGTACTATCTCACAGAAACAGCGCTTCGCATCAAAGGGGAGGTCGTCTCTGTCGATTTTCACAAGTTGTTCGTTGAAGGGGACTCCACTCAAGATGTTATTCTCCGAACCTTTGATAGGATTATTGTTCCCGCGAAGCGTCGAACAGTGTATGTCTTTGGTCAGGTGATCTCTCCCGGTCATATCGGTTATCAAGAAGGTGAACGGGTAGCATTCTACATTGCGAAGGCCGGAGGGTACACCAAAGATGCGCGCACCGGCGATGTGAAGGTCATAAAAGGGAATACGCGTGCGTGGCTGGATCCTGGTGAAACCACCATTGAAGACGGAGATTACATCTGGGTGCCGAAGGATCAGTACTATCCTTTTTCGTATTATATTAATGTCTATGCTCAGGTTGCCGGAATAATCGGGGCAGCGGCTACGGTTGCCCTCTTGATAAGGACTATCAGATGATACTCAATAGTAGGCCTTAATAGTTTGGATTCTATGGACACGAATAGAGAGGACGTACTCGACAGAGAATCGCGTAACGGAACTTCGGCAAGTATTCTCATGGATTTTCTTACTGTCATCACGAATCACAGACGGTTTATTTCCCGCTTTGTGCTCCTAGTAACGCTGGCAACAACAGTTATCGCGTTACTCTCGGACAAGTGGTACAAATCTACTGCATCGGTTTTTCCGGCTGAGAAAGCGGATTTATTCGGTGCGCTGGAAGGAGTCTCCTCCTTGGTAAAATCATTATCGCCAAGTAGGGCACTAAGCTCGCTGGCTGGAAACGCAGAGACTGATCGATATTTGGCGATCCTGAGGAGTGGTGCTGTGTTGGGCGCAGTGATTGAGAAGTTCGACTTGGTGAATGTCTACGAAATCACATCCTATCCCAATGAGAAGACGGTAAAGGCACTCCTCAGTAATGTCGACTTCGAGGTGGAGACTGAAGGGCATCTAACAATTGCGGTGTACGACAAGGATCCACAACGAGCTGCCGACATGGCCAACTACTTTGTCGAAATGTTAAACAAGATAAACACGGAATTGCAGGTCCAGAACGCCCGAGGAAATAGAATGTTTATCGAAGAGAGGTATGAGAAGAATCTTAGAGACCTTGAGATTGCAGAGGATTCGTTGAAGACTTTTCAGAAACGATACGGCATCATTGCTCTCCCGGAGCAAACGGAGGCGTCAATTAAGGCTGCTGCGGAGATTACTGCGCAGCTCGCGATGAGAGAGATACAGGCCGGGGTGCTGCGAAGAACTCAAGCTAAGGATCATCCATCGGTGTTGGCTGCCCAGATTGAGATCGATCAACTACGTCGACAAATCTCTCAGCTAAAGTACGGCGATGGGTCATCTGATCGGGAAATGAAGGTCTTTGTGCCATTTGCCAGAGTGCCGGACCTTGGCGGCGAATACATCCGCCGGTACAGGGAAGTAGAGATTCAGTATAAGATTCTGCAGTTTATAACGCCTCTGTATGAACAAGCCAAAGTTGAAGAAAGGCGTAACACTCCATCGGTGGTGGTACTCGATAGCGCGACGCCGGCCGAGCGGAAGGCGAAGCCCAAGGTTTCGCTCTACACATTGATGGGATTTGTGATCTCCCTGTTGATAGCGTTTTTCATTGTCTTTGCAAGAGAAGGTCTTCGCCGTCTCAAAAACTCAGATCCGGCCCGGTTCAACGAGATGAAAAGTACGTTACGTTCAGATTGGTTTGGTCTTCGAATTCTTCGGAAGTGAGGAACTCGATAATGAACCAAGGAGTAGTCAAGAACGAAGCGACATTCTCTGGCACACACCTCATAGCCCGTAATAGTGTCCTGAATTTTTTTGGACAGATCATTCCAATTATTGTTGGAATTCTCTCAATCCCATTTGTTGTTCTCGGTTTAGGAATTGACAAGTTCGGCATTCTCTCGATTGCCTCTATGCTTCTTGGTTACTTCAGCCTCTTCGACTTGGGGCTGGGACGTTCGACAACGAAGTTTATCGCCGAGGAAATAGGCAAGGGGATGACACAACAGCTCCGAACATTGTTTTGGACTTCCAGCACCTTGAGCTTTTCGCTGGGCATTCTCGGCGGACTTATCGTTGCAGCCCTAGCTCCCCTCCTTGCCGAAGCCGTATTTCGCATTCCGCCGGAGTTGATCGATATTGCAAAGGCAACGTTTCTCATACTTGCCATCTCAACACCGCTCGTTCTCCTGTCGGCGGCGCTCAGGGGTGTGCTAGAGGCGGCACAGCGTTTTGAGTACGTGAATGGCGTTGCTGTAATCTCCAGTTCCTTGAGTTTCTTGCTGCCTGTCATCGGCCTCGCTGTGGGATTTGGTGTAGAGGGGATCGTTGTACTATTGATGGCCTCAAAGCTATGCAGCACACTAGCGTACTTCCTGTTGTGCATCCGGGTTTTTCCCATCTTGAAACAAGGTGTCTCTTTGGATTTCAAGCAGGTTCGTCGAGTACTCACCTATGGAGGGTGGATAAGCATCTCTAATGTGGTTCATCCTGTCCTCGTTTATCTTGATCGACTTCTTATTGGCTCACTTATCTCCATTGGCGCCGTAGCTTATTATACCACGCCATACGAAATGATCACCAAGCTGTGGATCCTGCCGGTGAGCCTGACAATGACGCTGTTTCCAGCGTTCAGTACCCTTGGCACAGTGTCCAGGAGAGAACTGACGGTTCTATGTTCTCATTCCGTCAAGTATCTTCTGCTCCTCATAGGGCCCTTGGTGATGCTCCTGATTTTGTTTGCGGAAAACATCCTTAGCTTGTGGCTTGGAATAGAGTTCGCCGAGAAGGGCACAGATGTTATTCGAATCCTTGCCATCGGTATTCTCTTTGATTCAATGGCGCACATTCCATATGCTCTCCTTCATGGGCTGGGACGACCCGATATTCCGGCGAGATTCCACATTTTCGAGTTGGTATTGTACATTCCGTTGATGTGGATTTTAGTGTCGAGCGCGGGAATCGCAGGTGCTGCTCTGGCGTGTTCCATTCGAGTGACGGTTAACTCGTTCTTGCTTTTTTGGGCAGCAGGAAGGTTCATAGATCTTCAAGCCTTTCTCCAGACTGGCTTCAAGCGGAGCATCACCGTTGTCGTTCTCATGGCATGCATCTTGGCAATGTTGTACATGTCAGGTGGAACTGTTCTCGTAAACACGATTCTCTCGCTGACGATCTTGGGTCTGTTTGGCCTTACTTCGTGGCGTTATGTTCTCGATGACAGTGAAAGGAGACTGTTGAGTCTTACCGCCCGCCATTTCGTGGGGCAGACTAAACGAGCGGGGTGATGGAATATCTGAGTACATCAATGACAACAGATCGAAGAAACAGCGGAGACCAGGACATTGAAATTCCCCGAAAGGATTTTACTGGATGGGGCTGAAAAGCCTGAGATTGTCCATCAACATCTTGCTCGTTATGAATTCGCCGGAAGGTTTGTGCGTGGGAAGAGAGTGTTGGATGTTGCTTGTGGGTCAGGATATGGTGCTGCAATCCTGCGAGAAGCAGGCGCAGCCTATGTTCTCGGTGTTGACAAATCGGAAAGTGCAGTGGAATATGCCAAAAACCACAATTCGAGGGATAGTGTAGAATTTGTGTTTGGAACTTCAGAGAACTTGTCCCCGTATGGTGAATTTGATGTAGTTGTTTCTTTTGAGACTATTGAGCATCTTACCTATCCTGAAACATTTCTTGCTCAAGTAACTCGATTGCTCTCACCAGGAGGGAATCTCATAATCTCCACTCCTGCTCGACAACATGGCTCATTGGCTGATAAACCGCAGAATCCATTCC
>JACQVJ010000206.1 GCA_016209805.1 Ignavibacteriota bacterium | reverse complement strand
GAACGGTGCAGGGAAGTCCACGACTATCCGGATGCTTTGCGGCCTTCTCCAACCTTCATCGGGCACCGCAAAAGTGGGTGGCAATGACATTAACACGCAAACTGAGCTGGTGAAGTTGAACATCGGCTATATGTCGCAGCGATTTTCTCTTTACGACGATCTCACAGTTGAGCAGAACATCCGATTCTTTGGAGGTGTTTACGGGCTTGAGAATAGTCGATTGCGAGAGAGGATGAACTGGGTGCTGAAGATGGCGGACCTCACGGGGCGTGAGAACAGCCTCACCAAGACTCTCTCCGGTGGCTGGAAGCAGCGCCTTGCGCTTGGCTGTGCAATACTGCATGAGCCAAAGATCGTATTCTTGGATGAACCAACGGGAGGGGTTGACCCGATCTCGCGGAGGAACTTCTGGGAACTTATCAACCAGCTTTCTGCTGAAGGTGTGACGGTGCTGGTCACGACACATTTCCTCGATGAAGCGGAATACTGCAACGATATCATTCTCATCAATGCAGGCAAGCTGATTGCCAGCGGCAGTCCCGTCGAGTTGAAAACGCAGCACATCAAGCATCCGATTCTGGAGGTCGCATCGAGCGATGTTGTGGGTGCGCTTGAAATAGTCCGCGAACAGCCGTGGGCAGCTGAAACCTCAGTGTTTGGGACGAAGTTGCACGTTATGGTCGACGAGGAAAAAGAGGGGAGGCGGCTGATTTCAAGTACGCTTGCCGGGAGCGGGATTGAAGTTCAGTCCATCGAACGCATTGTTCCTTCCCTGGAGGATGTGTTTCTGTATTTGCTGGATCAATACAACAAGGAAGAGAGAGCGCTAGCGTGAGAGTTCTTCTTCGCGAGCTGAAGATGAAAATCATCTTCGTCAATTTGAGCGAAGTCCCACGGGGACGAGTCGAAGAGTGGTCCGCGCTTAAGCGAATCAATCCACATACCCACGGCTTCAGCCGTGGGCAGAGCCCAAGGACCTCACGATTACCGGCAGCCGTTTCAACGGCTTCCTGCAAAACCGCTGAAGTGGTTACCAAGTTGTCTTGCGAGCGTCAGGTCCCCACGACTGAAGTCGTGGGTAATGGGCTGCGAACCAAAATGCTGTCTTGCGCTATCGAGCCATAGAGGCGCTGAGTTTGATTCTCTCTGTAGTATGTATTCACCTCAGCATAAAGCATGTTCCGATCACTTAAACCCATTATCGTAAAAGAGTTCCGCCAGATATGGCGTGACCCGACATCGCTCGGCATGCTGATGTTCCTTCCCGCTGCGCTGATTGTCCTTGTGGGCTATGCCCTCGACTTCGATGTGAAGTACATACCACTCGCAGTCTACGACCAGAGCAAAACGGATCAGAGCAGGGACTTTCTCAAGATGTTCCGCGAGAGCGAGTATTTCGATTCCAAGTATACGGTTTCCAGTTACAGAGAAATTGAAGAACTCTTTCTCCACAACAATGCGCGCGTTGCTGTCGTCATTCCGGAGGACTTCGCCGACGACCTGCTTACCGGGCGTGATGTTCGTGTGCAAATCCTGCTCGATGGTTCCGACAATACCTCGGCCAGGCAGGCGATATCGTATGCAGTCGGAATAACGAATAACTACTCGACGAGAATCGTCGCAGAAGCCCTTTACCAAAAAGGGAGGCGTCAGCCACAGCCCATCGATTTCCAGCCGCGAATCTGGTACAATCCCGATCTCATCTCGGCAAAGTTCCTTGTCCCTGGCCTGATCGGATTCATCATTGTGCTCACGGCCGTCATTTCTACTTCCATGACGGTTGTCCGGGAGAAAGAACGCGGAACGATGGAGCAGATCATGGTCTCGCCGTTGCGTCCGGTCGAGCTCATTCTCGGGAAGACAATCCCGTATATGTCAATTAGTTTCGTTGCTGCCACGGTTGTTATTGTACTCGGCTACATGCTGTTTGATATCGGGATTCAGGGGAGTATTCCGCTGTTGTATGCGGCGATCTTCGTTCTGCTCTTGGGGGCTCTCGGTCAGGGACTCTTGATCTCCACAATCACCGAGTCGCAGCAGGTGGCGTTTATGATCTCGGTCTTCAGCTCGCTGCTGCCGTCGTTTCTTCTCTCCGGATTCGTGTTTCCGATTTCCAGCATGCCGATCGTTCTGCAGGTTCTTTCCAACATTGCCGTGACAAAGTTCTTTCTGGTTGTTGTGCGAGGAATAATGCTCAAGGGGACGGGTCTCCTCGAAGTCTGGGATCAATTCATCTACATGGGGATCTTTGCATTGGTTATGTTGGGTGTCAGCTCAAAACGGATGCAAAAGAGGAGTGCGTGATGAAGACAGGGCTGCCGGTGATCGTCGAAATAGTGAAGAAAGAATTCCACCAGATCAGCCGCGACAAGCGGATGCTTGCGGTCTCGTTTATGGCGCCGCTGCTGCAGGTGCTTCTCCTCGGTTACGCTGCAACGACAGACATCAAGGATACGACAGTCGTCGTCTGCGACATGGACAAGACTGCGGTGAGCAGGGATTATGTGAAGCGATTTACCACGTCGCAGTACTTCATCCAGAAATACTCTGTCGATGTTCCAGAAGCGGTCAACGGATACATCGAGCAGGGGAAGGCAACGGTCGCGCTCGTTGTGCCCAGGGGTTTCGGCAACAAGGTGCTTTCCAACGAAAGTGTCCAGGTGCAGATCATCATGGACGGGACGGATGCAAATACGGCAAACATCCTGCTCGGCTATGCGAACCTTATCAACGGACAATACTCGCAGTCGATTCTGGCGAGCTATGTGCGCCAGGGAATGAGAACCGGACGCGTTCTTCCCGAACCCCGAGTCTGGTTCAACCCCGACCTTCTCAGCTCCAACTTCATGGTCCCCGGCGTTGTTGCCCTCGTTCTGATGATTATTACGATGACACTCACGTCACTGG
>JACQVJ010000200.1 GCA_016209805.1 Ignavibacteriota bacterium | reverse complement strand
GGATAGAGATAAACCTTGTTCGGTTCTGCGGTGGTTTCGTAGCTGCGATGGTAGCCAGCGTTTGCGATTGCCTCCTCAAGTGCCTCGTAGGGGTATGCGACCGTTCTTTCAACTTGAGCTTTGCCAGGGACTTTTCTAATCTGGACGTTGGTTAATGTGTCTAAGTAGTCGACGACAGAGGTAACATCGATGTCTAGGGGTCCTGAAAAGCGCTTTTCTTCGATTAAGTTTCCGCCTGCATCATCACCGAATTGAACAACATCAAATGCACAGCCACTGAAAAAGCGATCGGGCCGTTCATTGAAAAAGAGTAACCCGATGTTCTTTGGGATCAGAACCCCTTGATAATCCGATACAAGCCGAAGCGATTTGTAAAGATCGACATCCTGAGGTGTAGGGGTTATGTTTAGAAGATCGCTCCCTATCTCCTGGAGAAACCGTTTCACAAGGATTGGGGAAATATCTGGGATGGTTGCACCAGCGCTTCTGCGATCATCAAAAGGAATTCTCGCTGTGAGTTCGATAAGCTGTCGTTCGATGTCGCCACGAGCTTTTACGGTCTCGGGCCCCTGTCGGACGTGATAGCATGAAGTTGCTGGATCGCGGGGATCTGGAGATCTGTAGGGCCTGGTGTCTCCAGCGGGAGCCCATATAACTAGGATATCCTTTTCTTGATAAACTGTAGGAATAATCAATGGTTGATATTCGGGGTCAATCCTTGTGCAAGCTCCGCGAATTTGTTTCTGCAACAATTCTAACTCACTTTTATTCAATCCGATGGGAGGAAGCTTTGGTGAGCCATCTGTTGCTTCAATACCTAGAATGACAAATCCACCGTTGAGATTTTGGAGGTCGTTTGCAAACGCTGAAATGGTTGCGACCGTTTGCCAGTTATTTCTGTCATCGAAGGTGGTCTTGTACTCGATCCTAATGCTCTCGACCGTCCGGCCGTTTATCAAATCATCTAGGTTAAGGGGAAAAAGGTCCATAGGTCATCTTTCTGTTGAGGGTTTAGTGCACAATGGCGCCTAACTACCGGCTAAACGAACCAATGTGCGTTTAGCCAACCAATACGGCTGGATAAACGCAGTATTGCGTCTATTCCGCTCATGGTTTCCTGAGTTCGTTTTCGGTTTCGATGGCATAATACGTTTTCCCCCAATGAAAAGAAGTCCCCGCCTCGAATTGACAAGGCGATTATCGGACACAGGGAGGAGTATCCGCTGCCAAGTTACTTCAGGATGTTTTCAAAAGCAACAAGTTTTTTTGCGGGACACTTCAAGAAGAGAGAGTCTCAATGATCTGTGCATTTGTCCCTCGCTCTCCGAGCCGTACTGCCTTGGTTACTGTCCCGATCAGGAATCCGGGGTTGCGGACACGGCCGCCAATCCATGCAACATGCTTGTCCAATTCTGCACCCCGTTGTGCAGTGACCGAAGAGTTAAGAGTGGCGAACTCCGTGGCGACCTTCCATGCTTCTCCCCGCGCAATGTTGATGCTGAAGTTGATAATGGCATCATCGGTCTTTCCTGCAATCTTGTCGAGAAGCTTCAGCATGGGCCAGACGAGAGTGAGTTGTCGTGTGACGTCGTCAATAAGCGAGGCAAGGATGTCATTGATCCGGTTGAAGTCGTTCTTCAGTCGGTGGATCTCATTGCCGGGGGAAGTCTGTGCTGCTGCCATGCCGAGATCGAGGTTGATATGTGCGTTGATGCCGAGGAGAAGATGCTGTAGCACGATTGACCACCACCTCTCCGCCGCTTGAAACGACAACACCCATGACGCAGGGGTTGGCTTTTGATTTCTGTATGACTCAAACGCCTCGAGGTACCGATTGGCAAAGTTCACATCGAGTCGCTCCATCCGTTTCCCGTCATCGAAGTGTCCGCTGGCAATCCCTTCTTTGACTTTGATTGTGACCTTGCGGTAGAGAGCGGGGAAGTAGCCGAGCCGGCTGTTTTTACTCTGCGCCCAGTCGATGATTTCATCGAGCCGGGCAATCACATCGTCGATGGTGGTTGGTTTCATTGCGGTTGGGAAAGGGCTAAGGCCGTGAAAGGATTGCCGTGCATTTTGGAGTCAAGCTGTCCTATGCATCATTACGAGGTCTTCTCCACGTCAAGTGCATGCAAAGATCGATCTTGAGGTCTCGCGATAATTCATTGAGGTTGTGCGAAACTCCGTGTTGGTTCACCGCCTAATCCCACGACTTCAGTCGTGGGTTGTGACGCTCACGAGACGACCAGGTAACCGCTTCAGCGGTTTTACATTGCAGGAAGCCGTTGAAACGGCTACCGGTGAATGGGGGATTCCGCTCTACCCACGGCTGAAGCCGTGGGCATGTGCTCCTGATTCCCAGATTCCACGATCTCATTAGTAGCGAACGTTTTTTGTGAATCGCCTGTCCGATAATACTCGAGGCCTTGGAACAAAACGTCTCGCAATAACTCTCAACCGTCTCCACAAGGATCCATGACCTGTTCACTTCATCCAGGCGATTGCTCGGCGGAGCGTTTCATTCTTTATTCCTGAAATGGGTGCATGAGAATGGTTGAAATCTTACCGAGAAATCAGCGGATTGTCAAGCGAAAGGATGGGAGAAAAAAATGGTGGTCACGGTCTCCATTTCTGCCAGGATCATCGGTGCCATGGTGGAGGCACCGAACGAGGTAGCGGACAAGCCCGTGACCGAATGTTAAAGAAGAATCACTGCGTTAGATTTGCTTGCTCCATGTGTGCATTCAGTGGATTCGTGGGACTTTCGTACCAGCTGACGACCCGATCGTTTTCGAAGCTTACGCGTGAACTGCCGTATAGCCACACCGTCTCCGTAAACTGGGTCGGAACACCTTGAATTGCTAGAACCTCTTCCTTGGAGGATCCAAGGGTGAAATATCGTTTTTCTGTGTTCGGTGCCGGAACAGCATCCAATCTTGCCTTTATCGGATTTGCCGGACTGTTGTAACAGTTGGCGACGTGTCCGCCTTCAAAATAAACCATCGATGATCCATATCGCCAGACATCGTCGGTGAATTGAGTCGGGGTCCCCTGAACGTTCAACACGTCATCCTTCGTCGACCCGATCATAAAGAACTCTTTTGGTTTGGTTGACGACTTGGCTGCTTGGGCTTTGATTCTCAAGGGTGTTGCCGGGCTTTCATACCACTTCGTGAGACGTCCGTTCTCGAAGTAGACCATTGAGAAACCGTAACGCCACACCTGCTCAGAAAACTCGCTCGGCATGCCCTGCGCAATGAG
>JACQVJ010000202.1 GCA_016209805.1 Ignavibacteriota bacterium | reverse complement strand
TGCTTACACCAACCGAGGGGACGGTCAACGTCAAGATGCAATCTGTCGGCAGATTCCGGAGCAAACGATCATGCATCGGCCTTGTTTCTCCATATCTGCAGATGTACGATGAGTTTAGCGCGAAAGAAAACCTCCGTTTAGCACTTGCAATTCGTGGCGTCGCTGCGTCTGATTCACCCATCGACGAAATGCTGGAGAGAGTATTTCTTCATGATCGCAGGAATGATCCCGTCAGAACATTTTCTTCCGGAATGAAGCAGCGGATGAAGTATGCTTTCGCCCTGATCCATCAACCTCCGATACTCATACTCGACGAACCCACAGCCAATCTTGACGATGAAGGTATTGGAATGGTGCGGCAAATCATGAAACAGCAACTCCCAAACGGGATACTTCTTGTTGCAACAAACGATCTCAGTGACATTGATACGTTCGACATGCAAATCGATCTCAATGTCAAGAACTGAGCCCGTCGCAACCTGGATCCGATCCGCAGCTGCAATTTTCCAGAAAGACTGGCGGTCAGAGTTGCGGACGCGGTACGCAATGAGCGCGTTGATCATGTTCGTGATAACGACCATTTCCATTATCTTGTTCTCGTTGGGCTCTGAACAAGCACCTGCTGACGCATTGGCTGGAATGCTCTGGGTAGTGATTTTTTTTGCCTCCATGTCCGGTCTCTCCCGCACGTTTGTCATGGAAGAAGAAAGAGGAACCGCCATGACTCTCCAATTGCTGGCTTCTCCCGGTGCAGTGTTCCTGGGGAAGCTGTTATTCAATCTTGTCCTCGTCATTGGGTTGAACCTCCTGACAGTTACCCTCTATGCTCTTTTCATTTCCGGGTTCGTGGTGAGGACGTATGCGATCTTCGCGGTGACAATTCTCTTGGGAAGTGTGGGACTCGCTGCCGCAGCCACGATTATTGCAGCCATCATCGCAAAGGCAAACACAAAAGGAACTTTGTACCCGGTCCTCTCGTTCCCCATACTGTTACCTCTCTTGTTAACAGTCATTAAGGCAACGAGACGCGCAGCCGAAGGGGCTTTTTTCAATGAAGCTCTAGGTGAATTTCAGATACTAGTTTCGTATATTGTGGTCGTTGTTACCACGTCGTTCATGCTGTTTGATTACATCTGGAAGGATTGAGTTGAAGTACGTGAAGGTTTTGCTTGGCGTCTGGATGAGCGGAGTAATAGCCATGAGCCTTGGCCTCCCAATGGTTGCACTCCCGCAGCGTTGGTATGAATTCCCGATAATTCCCGGACTCGAAGAAAAGGCCAGGATCATGTTCTTCCATGTTCCCACGGCGTGGCTGAGCGTTTTGGCGTTTGTATCAAGCATGGTTTATAGCATTCGGTATCTCCGAAAGAAGAACCCGGAAGACGATCTCAGATCGGCCTCCTCTGCCGGGCTGGGATTCATGTTTTGCATTCTGGCAACAGTGACAGGCGCGATCTGGGCGAAATTCAGCTGGGGGACCTATTGGAACTGGGATCCTCGTCAGACATCCATCTTTGTGTTACTGCTGATCTATGGGGCGTACTTTGCCCTGCGATCTGCAATCGAAGTGGAAGAGAAGAGAGCGTTGCTTGCTGCTGTGTATTCAATCATCGCCGGCGTGACGATGCCGTTCTTCATGTTCATCATGCCGCGAATTCTCTCGAGCCTGCATCCCGAGCCTCTCATCAACACACAGGGAAAGGTGCACATGAACACGACAATGCTGGTCGTGTTTTTGTCCTCGCTTGCGGGCTTCACAGGACTCTATTTCTGGATGTGGAACCTCCATGTGCGCGCTCATCGTATTGCGTATCATCGATTCTAAGAAAACACAAATCGGAGAACGGATTGTACGAGTTCCTTTCGCAAAATTCACTCTATATTGTTCTCTTAGTCGTATTGGTCGTGTGGCTCGGGATTTATGGATACCTGTTCCGGATCGAAATCAAAATCAGGAAGATGGAAGAACGATCTCAAAAGTAATTCAATAAGATAAAGTGAAGGAGTATGGAATGAATCCCAAAGTGATAGTTGGATCCATAATCGTCATTGTATTCATTATCTTCGGTTCGTATTCGTTCCTTGAAAGCAATGTCGAATACACTGACGTTTCAGGGGCGATGCGGTCTCAGAAGAAGGTACAACTCAAGGGTTCCTGGAATCGGGACAAAGAAGCCTCTTTCGACCCGAGGACCAGTCAATTCACTTTTTATCTTATTGACGAGAGTGGAAAGGAATGCAAGGTCGTCCTGGAGGGTGCGGCCCCGAACAACTTCGAAATGGCAACGAGCGTGGTTGCCAAAGGGCGGTTTTTGGAAGAGGGGTATTTCCACGCGACTGAAGTGTTAACGAAATGTCCGTCGAAGTATGAAGCAGATCCGGAGGATGTTAAGAGAAAGGTGTGATGTTGGACTGTTGGCTGTTCTTTTTGAATAGAATACAAGAATGTAGGGGGAGGGCGCGATGATTGGTGGCATTCTGGTCAAACTGGCATTCTTGACGTGCCTGCTCTCGGTTGCGTGTTTCTATCAAACTCACCGCAGTGGCAACACCCGCTACCTCAAGTTGGGAAGGGCATTCTTCCACGCAACTGTTATCAGCGTACTTGTTATTGCTGCAACGCTTCTCTATCTCATTCTCACTCACCAGTTTCAATACACATACGTTTGGAGCTATAGCTCGCGAGAGCTTTCCCTTCCACTGCTGATCTCGACGTTCTATGCAGGGCAGGAGGGGAGCTTCATGCTCTGGACCCTCTACACGTCGTTGATCGGCATCTTCCTGATGCAGTACTCTTCAAAGAAAGGGTACGAGCCTCAGGTGATGAGTGTGTACGGACTCATCGAACTGATGCTTCTCCTGATGCTCATCGTGAAGAATCCCTTCACATTCGTTTGGGAGACATGGCCCGGACAGGTGGAGGCGGGCTTTGTTCCCCAAAACGGGCGTGGACTGAATCCTCTCTTGCAGAACTATTGGATGGTGATTCATCCGCAGGTATTGTTTACGGGCTTTGCGTCAATGGGAGTGCCCTATGCGTATGCTGTTGCTGCGATGATGAAGAGGGACTATTCAAACTGGATCCGCCCCGCAACTCCGTGGATAGTATACGGGGCAACGGTCCTTGGTACGGGCATCATGATGGGAGGATTCTGGGCCTACGAGACATTAGGTTGGGGCGGATACTGGGGGTGGGACCCCGTCGAAAACTCTTCGCTGGTTCCCTGGTTATTCGCTATCGGTTCGATTCACACAATTCTTTCGCAAAGGAAGAGTGGTGCCTTCGTCCGAACCAATCTCATGCTTGCCATGCTGTGCTTTATTACGGTTCTCTATTCCACGTTCCTGACACGAAGCGGCGTTCTGGGTGACACATCCGTGCATTCATTTGTTGACCCAGGCATGTGGGCATACTGGCTGCTGATTGGCATTATCATCTTGTTTGTTGGGCTTGGATTCGGCCTGCTTGTCAAGAGATTGAGGGAAATGCCGAAGGTGCCGCCACAGCATTCGTACCTTTCCAGAGAGTTTGCGCTGTTTCTTGGCTCGGCCACTCTCGTATGTGCCGCCATCTTTGTTACAGTTGGCACTTCTTCCCCAATTATCACTGAGATTATCCAAGGAAAGACAACGGCTGTTGACATTTCATATTACGTGACCACAACCCTGCCTCTCGGCATTGCCATCGGCCTGCTGACAGGGTTGGGACAACTACTCTGGTGGACAAGATCTGATAAGCGGGGATTCCTCAGGACGCTGATCTGGCCGGTAGGACTTGCCCTGTTTGCTACTGCAGTGATAGGGTTCTTTGGCATTGAGAGCATGGTGGTTGCGCTCTTTGTTTTCGGAGCATGTTTCGCGCTGTTGGCCAACATTCAAGTCGGATGGAGAATTATAAAAGGGAACCCAAAGTACGCAGGGGGAGCAATCGCTCATGTTGGGCTTGCAGTCATGTTTCTCGGCTTCGTCGGATCGGGGAACTATAACGACAAACAAACCATCTCGTTGGTTGAGGGGAAATCCGTGGATGCGCTCGGCTACACGCTTACCTACGTGGGCTATAGACCCATTGATCAAGAGAAATACGCCTTTCAAGTAAATGTTGAGAAGGATGGACGCAACTACCACGTTGCCCCGATAATGTACTACAGCTCCTACACAGAAGGATTAATGCGAAATCCGGACATCGTCAATCTTATTACAAAGGATTTCTATTTGGCCCCTCTTTCGCTTGAGCAGAACGGGAGCAAGAACAGGACGTCAGCACAAAGGCTACTCCTCAAGAAGGGTGAGTCGAAGACAATCGCCGATGTTGAGGTAACCTTTGTTGATTTTGATTTTCCCGTTATGGAGAAGGCTGCGATGCTCGAGGGTAAGGAAGTCCGGATTGGAGCAAAGCTGCGAATTGCCGAAGCAGGCAGCAAGCCGGTTTTGATTACACCATTTAAGATCATTGATGGAGGTGTATCCCGAGACGAAATGGCGGCCTTCGAGGACAGGTTTGAATTCACGATAGTTAACATGAATCCTGACAGGGAAGATCGTGATAATTCAAGAGTCGAACTGAGTGTTAATGATCTCTCTTCTACGACACAAGGACAATCGGGAGAAGGCGATGTCCTTGTTGTGGAAGCCAGTGTCAAGCCGTTCATAAACATGGTCTGGTCAGGAGTGATCATACTTCTCGTTGGGTTCATCGTGACGATAGTCCGGAGGACCAAGGAAGCTGCTCTCAGGAATCGTAATCTGTGAAGGGGATCTGACGCTTGTTGGAAAAGAACCCGGCACATACCGGGTTTTTTGTGGGATTGATACTCGATTCCCTACTGTGGAGGCACTCCAACTCCAACGCCGAAACGATAGACCATCTCTCCGCCGTACCATGCTCCCATCCAGATGAGGATCACCCCAATAAGGGAGAAGATGTGAAACCAAATCCGGTTCCTTGTCGGAAGATGTGTACGCGAGGCTATGCGCCAGAGGAACAGAAATATAAATATCGCTGAAACGATGAAACCGATTTGCTCGTGTACCTCAAAGAACTCCTTAGCTTCTCTCGGAATTGTTATCGTTGACTCTGCCAGCAATCCGGTAACCACGCTTGCTGCCAAACCTAACGTTCCAAGAAGTAGAGTCCACCATCCCACTTTGTGAAGATCCTCGTTCCTCGTTAACGTGGCGGCAAGATCGGCGAGAAAACTCACCGTAAGTAGAGCTATAGGGAAGTGAACTAAGAATGGATGGATATTTGGCATTAGACCATCTCTTCTGACAACTTAGATCGTCAAGGAGAAGAGGTCTGTAACACCAACCATGTTGACTGAGTAGAAAGGTTCGCCGTATTTCTTTCCTATCCTGTCGCCAAAGTACTCAAATCTGGTTCGGAGCATTTCCATAAACTCCGGGTTGCTCAGGAATGTTTCCCGCTCCTCGCTGTGTGGATCATAGAACTGGGATTTGAAAGTGCGGACGACATCCATGCGTTGTTCATAGACATCAGAAATATCGATGATGAACGTCGGAACAAATTCATAGCTTTGCATAAAGTGGTAGTAGCTTCTGGGACGATACGGTTCTTGAACCTTCCCATCGATCCTGGTTTCAATCTTCTCGAGCCCGGCATAGAACCATGACTCCCGAGACAGCCGATGGGCGTGTTCGTGGTCAGGATGGCGCTCAAGCCAGTGTGGAAAAAGGAGTACTTCTGGCTGATACTTCCGAATCAACTGAATCAAGCGGAGTCGGTTGGTAGGATTGACCTCGATGTTGCCATCCGGGAGTCCAAGATTCTCGCGCACACTAACCCCCAGGAGCTTCGCAGCTTCCGCCGCTTCTTCTGCCCGTATTTCTGGCGATCCTCTCGTGCCGAGTTCTCCGGCAGTCAAGTCCACAAGTCCGACCTTTCGCCCCTGCTTGACGATCTTAATGATGGTTCCAGAGCACGTGAGTTCAACATCATCGGGATGAGCACCGATTGCCAAGACATCGAGTTTCATCGTTCTGTTTTTTTGGAGAGAAATATACGTATTGCACGGATGGAACGCAAAACTCACCGTGGTCGTTGGATATGTGTACCAGATTCTCGATATTGTAGCCGGTAGCCTGATTCATGATAGGAAAATGAAACCTCTGGTACTGAGCCTCATAGCTATTTTCATCGTCAACACAGGAAGTCTATCCGCGCAAGGTAGCATCTCCGGTAAGGTCTCAGGAAGGGCAGTCGGAAAAGAAAGCGGACAACCGCTCCCCTTCACAAGCATCACCATCCTGGGGACCCAACTTGGAGCGATGTGCAACGAGAATGGAGAGTTCACCGTTTCTTCCGTTCCTCCCGGTCGATACACCGTCGTTGGCCGCCTTGTGGGATATGAAGAGTGGATTCAACCCGATGTGATCGTGGAGCAGGGAAGGATTACATCTATAACACTTCTCATGGTTGAGTCGGCAATACCTTTGGAAGAGGTCCGCATTACTGCAGAACGCGTAAAGAGGCAAGAGGATGTCCGGCCCAGTGTGCTCTCCGTTGCGCCGGTCCGGGCGAAGACTTTAGCAGGAGTGGGTGAGGACGTGCTTCGAACACTCCAAGCCCTCCCGGGTGTTCTCGCGCCTAACGACTTTAGCTCACAACTAGTTATCCGCGGTAGTGGCCCGGACCAGAATCTCATCATCATGGACGATATCGAGGTCTTTAACCCCTACCGGCTCTATGGGATCATCAGCATGTTCAATCCTGAGACTGTTACGGACATCAGCTTGATGACCGGGGGGTTCCCTGCAAAGTACGGGGATCGACTGTCGGCCGTTCTGGACGTCACGAACAGAGAGGGGGATAAGAGTTCGGGAATGAAAGGAAGTTTGAATGCCAGCATCTCGAATGCGAACCTCGTATTGAACGGTCACTCGCCTTTCGGCATTAACGGATCATATATGTTGTCCGCCCGACGTACATACTATGACCTCATCCTCGGCCCCATTGCGAAGAACAACGGACTTGTCAGCGGCGACGTGGCGTTCCCGAACTTTACTGACTTCCAGACAAAGCTTGTGTTTGAGCCTTCTCCAACCAACAAGATTATTCTCAACAGCATCGCAAGCAGGGATGGAGTAGATCTTATTGCGGGCCCGGAGAGGAGCGAACCGGACAGCGTGAATGTGGAGGATGTTACGAGGAACGACGTTGTCGGACTTGCGTGGCATCATTTTCCCTCAGAGAGTTTCTTCTCAAAACTCGGTGTTTCCTGGTACCGCAATAGTGGGGAAACGTCTTTCGGTGGAGATTTTCTCGATCCCTCACTCAATCGCACACTCTATGGGAATGGAGGCGATACGACGGGGATCAGATTATTCAACGTCGAGTTCGATTCACGGTATGTGTTCAGGAAGGTTTCTGTAAAAAATGAGGTGAGTTGGTTTGCAGAAAACCACACTGTCGAGGCGGGTGCCGGCATGGACTTCCTGCAAACATCGATCATCTGGCACTTCCGACCGGACGAAACATTTCGCGCGA
>JACQVJ010000226.1 GCA_016209805.1 Ignavibacteriota bacterium | reverse complement strand
GTGAGGTAACGGCTTCGAGTCCCATCATTATTGTCCTGAACAAGATCGACCTGGTTTCAAAAAAGGATCTGACCGCAATTAGTGCGGACATACCGGGGAAAAGCATAGTTGCAGTTTCGGCAAGAACCGGGGAGGGAATTGATAATCTAAGGAGGGTCTTGGTCGAATCGGTATTTGATGGCTTGGGCGCCGAAACCAGCAACGGGCAAATCACATCTAAGAGGCACCGGGATTCCCTTTGCCGCGCTGCCGATTCAATCTCAAACGCCAGAGCTTCGCTTGAGTCTGGTCTTTCTGGGGAATTTCTGGCCTTGGACATAAAGGGCGCAATGGATTCTCTCTCTGAGATAACAGGGGAAGTTACGACTGATGATGTACTGAACTCGATTTTCAAGAGTTTCTGTATAGGAAAATGACAACTTCGTTTCACGAGGAACCGAGCAGGTCGAAATATGAAGTGATTGTCGTCGGTGGCGGGCATGCGGGGATTGAAGCAGCGTTAGCCGCTTCGAGGATGGGTTGTTCGACGGCAATGATTACCATGGATCTCGAATCAATTGGCCGCATGTCATGTAATCCGGCGATTGGTGGATCAGCAAAGGGGCATCTTGTTCGGGAGATTGATGCGCTGGGCGGAGAAATGGCCAAGATCGCTGATGCGACAGGCATTCACTTTCGAATGCTCAACAAGTCGAAAGGCCCGGCCATATGGTCTCCGAGATGTCAGAACGATCGTGACTGCTACAGTAACGAAGCAAAACGCCGAGTGCTTGGTCAAGAAGGGCTCGATGTGATCCAAGATGGGATCGGCGATATACTCCTGATGGGCAATCGGCTCGAAGGGGCAGTTACATTCAGTGGACGTGTTTTAAGGTGTAAGTCACTTGTCATTTGCAGTGGGACATTCCTTAATGCCGTTATGCACACTGGCACCAGTAAATGTTCTGGTGGAAGATTCGGTGAACCAGCTGCGAACGGGCTTTCTGAGCGACTCGCTGGGTTGGGGTTCAAAACGGGTAGACTGAAAACTGGGACACCTCCAAGAGTTGACATCAACAGTATTGATTTCTCCGTGACAGAGGAACAGCCACCCGATGACGATCCAACGCCGTTCTCGTTTCAGACATTGAGAATCTCCAACAAACAGATTTCCATGTACCTGACCCATACAAATAGCGAGACCCACGAGATTCTCCGCAAGGGATTCGACGAGTCGCCCATGTTTGCTGGCAGGATCAAAGGAGTAGGACCTCGCTATTGTCCATCGATTGAGGATAAACTCAATCGGTTTGCCGAGAGAGATCGTCACCAGATATTCCTCGAGCCGGAAGGATACAACACCAATGTTGTTTATGTGAATGGGTTTTCAACTAGTCTTCCAGCTCGGATCCAACAGGAGGCCCTTCAATCCATACAAGGTCTTGAGCATTCAGTGATGATCCGACCGGGCTACGCTGTGGAGTATGACTATTTTCCTCCACACCAACTCAATCATACTCTTGAATCCAAGATAATCAAAGGGCTCTTTTTTGCCGGGCAAGTGAACGGAACTAGCGGCTACGAAGAGGCGGCAGGACAGGGTTTGGTTGCTGGAATTAATGCCGCCCTCGCTGTCAAAGGAGAAGAGCCGCTAATCCTTCAGCGTTGTGACGCCTACATCGGCGTTATGATTGATGATCTTATTAACAAGGGAACAGATGAACCTTACAGAATCTTCACATCAAGGGCTGAACACCGTCTACTTTTGCGACAAGATAATGCTGATTCCAGGTTAATGAGGAAAGGTGCAAGCCTCGGACTGATTCCTCGTGAAGTAATTCGAAGAGTGGAGGAAAAGGAGAAAAGAGTCACCGAGGCGATTCAAGTTCTGAAATCGATGAGTGTTTTGCCAGCCCAGATCAACGATCTGCTATCGAGACGTGGGAGCCAGGGCCTCTCTGAAAGCGAGAACTTGGTGAAGATACTCAGACGTCCCGAGATCAACCTCGCAGAACTCATCACCATTGAATCTTTAGGGGAAGACCAACGCCTTAAGGTCCTTACAACTGACAAGGAAGCTATGGAAAGAGTTGAGATCGAGGTTAAATACGAAGGCTACTTGAGGCGACAAGAGGAACAGGCGGCACTTTTCCAGAGGCATGAAGGAATTTCAATTCCCGAGGATTTCGATTTTTCAAAAGTAAAGTCACTAAGTGCAGAAGGCAAAGAAAAAATGCGCTTGGTGAAACCAACGTCCGTCGGACAGGCCTCAAGGATCAGCGGGGTCACACCAGCCGATATTTCCGTGCTAATGGTCAATCTGAAGAACTACCGTTCCACGTGGAACGAGCTACCCATCTCGAAGGCCGCTCTTGAATGACTTATCCCTTCGAGTTGCTGACATCTGTGGCCGAAACAGGCTTCAACTTACGGAAGACCAAGTCTCTGCACTGAACGACTATGTGGACTTGTTACTCGAATGGAATTCCAAACTCAACCTCATATCTCGAAAGGACGAACAGAGAGTCTGGACCTCGCATATTCTTCACTCCCTTTCAATATTGTTTCTTGTTCGGATTCCAAAACGGTCCAAAGTTCTTGACCTTGGCACAGGTGGAGGGCTACCTGGGATTCCTATTTCCATCGCAAGACCCGACATAAGTGTTACGCATGTTGATTCGATTCACAAAAAGGTAGTTGCAGTCAAGGATGTCATTGAGAGGCTCCATCTTACGAATGCCTCTGTAGTCTGTTCAAGGGCAGAAGACTTACCAGGAGAACATCCGGGCCAAGAGGTTAGGTACCACATAGTGGTAAGCAGGGGAGTTAC
>JACQVJ010000201.1 GCA_016209805.1 Ignavibacteriota bacterium | reverse complement strand
GTATGAAAGCGGAGGGAATGGACTGGGGCGAACGTTCCCTCACAGAGTTTCAGGCGATTCCACAAGCGGGATAACTTCGTCGTACTACTGGGCGTTGCTTACAAGCCCGTTCGGGAGCGAAGTGCTCAGTGAGTTTGCACGACATACCATCGTGGGTGAGCAACTCGGTCAGCGTGGGGTTACCGATCTTCTTTGCGTTGGGTTTTCATCAACCGACTATGTCGGTCATTCGTTCGGGCCTCACAGTCATGAGGTAATGGACATGACGGTGCGAATGGATAGAATACTCGCCGAGTTCTTTGCTTTCATTGACACGACAGTGGGTCTGAACAATTGCCTCATCGTTCTCACAAGTGATCACGGAGTAACCCCGATTCCTGAGTACATCCTTAAACAAAACGAGCACGCATCGGCCGGTCGTGTAATGGAACGCCCACTTAAGGAGTTTTGTACCCGAGCGCTGACGAGCGTCTTCGGCAGCCCATCCCAATCTTCGTGGGTCGACGCAGTCGTGAGCGGCAATGTCTATCTCAATCGAGAAGCGCTTCGAGAAAAACAACTCCCACTGGAAACCGCAGCGCGTACAGTAGCTGATTCACTCGCCACGATGGAAGCCGTGGCTGCAGCATTCACGCGTTCCGAAATGATGACTGCTCCCCACTCATCGCTGCAAGCGCGAATGAACAAGAGCTTCCACACTTCACGCAGTGGCGATGTTTTTTTCGCGCTCAAGCCGTTCTACATCGCGGCCTATAGTGAAACGGGGACTACACACGGCGAGCCGTACGACTACGATGCGCATGTTCCTGTTATTTTTGTTGGGAACGGTTTGAAGGCCGGAACGTACTCATCAGAAGCCAGTCCCGCCGACATCGCAGCTACATTATCATCATTGGTAGGTATTGAGTTTCCAGCAGGACGGGAAGGGAGAGTGCTGGCGGAGGGGATGCAAGTCCGGTGAGGCAGTTTCTCACTGCGTTACATTGACTTTCCTGAGACGATTGCCTAGATTGGCTCAGAACAGCGAGTTGATAAACATGTTGCCGCCACGAAAAAGAGAGCGAAATTCTCTGGGAGAAGTCGGGATCGACTCTTCCCTCATTGAACAGATGCTCGCTCTAAGCAGAGCGGAACGGCTGGCGCGTCTACAGGATTGGATGCGAGCCGCGGACGAACTGAGGAGGGCCGGGGAAGCTCATCACTCTAGGTCCTTTGACCGCCGTGACTGAGCTTCAATCCGTTCTCACATTGCTGTCAGACCACCACGTTGACTTTGTGGTTATTGGTGGTGTCGCTGCCACGCTTCACGGCTCCACATATCTTACATATGACATTGATCTCTGTTACGATCGGAAGCCCGCCAACATCGCCCGCCTCGCTTCTGCTCTCGCACCTTACCACCCAAAGCTCCGTGACGTTGCTGAAGATGTACCATTTGTCTTCGGCGAGCAGACAATCCGATCTGGACTGAATTTTATGCTCTCGACAGATCTCGGAAACGTTGATCTCTTTGGTGAACTGCCAGGCATAGGATTTTTTGAGGAAGTGTCTTCGCTGGCTGAAACAGTAGAACTTTTCTCGCGGCAGTTTCTTGTACTCACAATTGATGGACTAATAGCGGCAAAGAAGGCAGCAGGACGGGATAAGGACTTACTTGTCGCCCGAGAGCTTGAAGAGATTAAGGCGAAGCTCCGGGGAAAAGAATGAGGTGCAAAAAAGAAGTCCCAAGCTGTGCGAATGGCGCCACCGAGCGCGGCGCAGTCATTCAGTCTACCGCGACGTAAACTTCTTCCTTCTATTCCTTATGTAATCCACAAACACAAACTCGCCGAGGTTGGTGAGGGAGGAGTAGTAGGCGCGGCCCTGGTTGGCTTTGGTCAGCTCTTCGACAAAGTTGATGAGGTATGGATCGCGCGCAACCATGAATGTGGTAATCGGAATTTTCTCACGCCGGCACGCGACCGCTTCGTCGAGTGTCTTGTTGACAATCCGTGGATCGAGGCCGAAGGAATTCTTGTAGAGCTTGCCGTTCGAATCGAAGATGGCAGACGGCTTGCCGTCCGTGATCATGAAGATCTGTTTGTTGGCATTCCCTTTTCGGCGCAACAGGTTGCGCGCAAGTTGCAGCCCCGCCCGCGTGTTGGTATGGTACGGCCCCACGGTCAAGAACGGCAGCTCGTTGATGCTCACCAATTGCGCATCGTCGCCGAACACAACAAGTGCAAGATAGTCCTTCGGGAAACGCGTCATAATCAGCTCGGAGAGCGCGAGGCCAACCTGCTTGGCGGGCGTGATGCGGTCTTCGCCGTAGAGGATCATGCTGTGACTGATGTCGAGCATCAGCACAGTGGCGCATGAGGTCTGGTGCTCTGTTTCGTAGACCTCGAGATCCTCCTCTCGAAGAGTGAAATCGTCGATGCCGTCCCGGCGGAACGCGTTGGACAGTGTCGAGGTCAGGTCGATGTTCGTGGGCTGGTCACCAAAGGTAAACTTCTTTGTCTCGCTCAACCGATCGACGCCCGTGCCTGTGTAAGGGGTTTCATGCCCCCCCTCGGGCGCCTTCTTGAGCGACGTGAAAATCTCCCGTAACGCGTCCTGACGAATACGTTGGATCCCTTTGTTGGTGAGCTGGATACCCGTCTTCACTTCTTCGATAATCCCCATTTCCCTCAGCTTGTCGATCAGGTCATCTAACGTCATCTCTTCATCGAACAGCCCATACTCCTCGGCAAGCTGCTTCAGCCACTCGAGCGCCTCCTGCACATCGCCGCTCGTCTGCACAACGAGGTAGCTGAACAGAGAGACAAGCTGCTGCAACCGCTGCTCATCTGTCTGCGATTCTGGGGTCCATTTCGAATAACGAAATCGCATGGGGTTCCTTGTCTCTGGCCCCGACTCAAAAGTCGGGACATCACTTAATCTTCTTCGTACCCTTTGCCGTGCCCGCTGAAAATGCTCCCTACGAGATCCTTGTACGAAGTAATGTGGTCCACTTCATCCTTTGCTATCTTGGAATTCTGATGCAGGCCGTCAAGCACAAACTCCATCACGCTCGGCAGCTCGTACTTCTCATCAATGTCGGGCATATGTCGCCTGGTGAAATCACGCAGCCCCTTTACTTTGTCGAGCTCGCGCATGTACGCCGCGATCGGCATATCGTCGGAGACTTCGATCTTGTTCCCCGCTTCAAACCATGAGGTGATCTTTCCATATTCGGAGTCGTCATTCACAGGCCTGGAGCTTTGCCCTTCCTGCACGTTGCGGGCGCGTTTTCGCAGCGGGTCCGGAAAGTACTTTTTGAACGTCTCCCTCACGGCCTTCCCGACGAGGGCCTTGCTCACCTTTACGGAACCCTCCTGTTCTCCCTCGAACACAAGCTCGATCTTGCCGGTCATTCCGGGCAATAAGTGTGGAAGATCGCAAATGCGCGGAACGACCACATCGTCCCCCACAATAATCGCTCTGCGCTCTGCGTTGCTGATGAGGTTCTCCATTGCAGAGATTGTCAGCCGTGCGCTCACCCCAGACTTCTGATCGACATACTCACTCTTGCGCGCCTCGAACGCAATCTGCTCCACAATCTCTCTGAAGAAAAAAGGAATCCGAAGTTCTCTGCTGTCGCGGTTGAGGTTGGCCTCCTGCTCCGTAATGCTGATAGCTTCCTGAAGAGAGCGCGGATAGTGTGTGAGAATTTGTGAGTCGATGCGGTCCTTCAGTGGCGTGATGATGTTGCCGCGGTTAGTGTAATCTTCCGGGTTGGCGGTGAAGACCAGCATGATGTCCAGCGGAATACGAACGTTGAAGCCACGGATCTGGACGTCTTTCTCCTCGAGAATGTTGAACAAGCCCACCTGAATCCGGGGCTGAAGGTCGGGAAGCTCATTGATTGCGAAAATCCCACGGTTGCACCGCGGGATAATGCCAAAATGAATCGCTCCTTCATGTGAATAGTGCAGTCGCTTCGCAGCAGCCTTGATCGGATCGATGTC
>JACQVJ010000028.1 GCA_016209805.1 Ignavibacteriota bacterium | reverse complement strand
TTGCGTTCGGGATGCTGTTTCCGAATCGCCCGATCTATCTCTATTTCCTTCTACCAATCAGAGCAAAGTTTTTCATCACGGGCTTCATCATCCTTGAACTGTTTTATGGCGTAACCGGTTCGGCGACCGGTGTCGCTCACTTCGCTCATCTCGGCGGTGCCGCTGTTGGGTTTGTGTACACGCTGGCAATCACCGATACGCTCCCGTTGCGTGATTGGTGGTCACGAACATTCGGGAGTGTGCGCAATCCGTTCGAGGGCACGACTCGTCCATTCGGGCGAGATCAGGAGATCCACGACGCCAAGTTCTATGACATCAAGACCGGCAGACCTGTGGATGACGGCGATGAAGTCACTCAGGAAGTCATCGACGCGATTCTCGACAAGATCAGCACCGGCGGCTACCAGAGTCTCACCGACGAAGAAAGGCGCATTCTGAACGAAGCAAGCCGAAAGATTCATTAACCAAAGGGCTGTATGGAGATACCTGTTCTCAATCTTGCGAACGACCCCCCCGTCATTCCACATCCAACATACAAGGTTGGTGTAAGGCGAAAGACTCGCCAGGTGCTTATCGGAGGTGTGCCGGTTGGTGGAAGCTCGCCGATTTCGGTCCAGACCATGACCAAGACAAAGACGAGCGACGTCGATGCGACTGTGGGTCAGATTGTTGCCGCGGCCGATGCAGGATGTGACATCGTTCGTGTGACGGTGAATGACAAGGAGGCAGCCGAAGCGATGAACGAGATCGTCCGGCGCTCGCCGGTTCCGATCGTTGCGGATATTCATTTCAATCATATCTTTGCGCTGAAGTCTATTAGGGCAGGAGTTGCAAAAGTACGTCTCAATCCCGGAAATATCGGCAACCGGGAGCGCATCCATGAGGTGTTAAGCGCCGCGAAGGATAAGGGAATCCCCATCCGCATCGGAGTGAACTCAGGCTCTCTTGAAGAGGATATTCTCAACAAACATGGCTACCCGACAGCTGAGGCGTTGTACGAGAGCGCGATGCGCCATGTCGGCATTTGCGATGAGCTTGGTTTCAAAGATGTTATCATCTCTGTCAAGTCCACTGACGTACGTTTGATGATAGAGGCATACAGGCTTGTTGCGGAGCGAACAGACATTCCCCTGCATCTCGGGGTAACGGAAGCTGGAACGACGAAGATTGGGACGATCAAGTCATCGGTTGGTATTGGCACCTTGCTGGCGGAAGGGATTGGCGATACCATCAGAGTGTCGCTCACCGACGAGCCGGTCAAAGAAGTGGAAGTGGGAAAGGAAATTCTTCGTTCGCTCGGGCTCGCCTCGCGCAACGTGGAGTTGATTGCCTGCCCGACATGTGGACGGCTTGAGGTTGATCTTTTTGCTATCATGGCCGAGCTGGAAAGGCGCCTTGAGGGTGTGAAGAAACCCGTGAAGATTGCAGTGCTTGGATGCGTTGTGAACGGTCCGGGCGAGGCAAGCGAAGCTGACATCGGTATCGCGGCCGGCAAAGGCGTTGGCATTCTGTATCGCAAGGGAGAAGTTGTGCGCCGTGTGAAGGAGTCGGAGATCGTGGATGTTATTGTGGATGAAGTCAGGAATTTCCAGCCCGAGAACAATAATTAGATTGTGGGCGTCACCTCATTGGGACTCATGTTTTTCACATCACCCGTCTTCCCGAAATCTCACTAACCCAGAGTTCTGAAACGATAATTCCTTACGCCACATTTCCCCTGTTAGTTCTGTGTCTAAAACTCTGAACATCTTTTTCGTCGGCGATATTGTCGGGCAGCCGGGGCTCGAACTCGCGCTCAACCTCGTCCCCAACTACATGAAGAAGTACAATGTCGATCTCTTAATCATTAACGGTGAGAATGTGACGGAGGGGAAGGGGATTGCTGAGGACCATGCAAAGAAGCTCTTCGAGCTTGGTGCACATGTTATCACGACGGGAAATCACGTCTGGGACAGATGGGATAGTCGAAAAGTTCTGGGCGCTGATAGACGAATCCTGCGACCATTGAATTACCCTCGTGAGAACGGCGGCAACGGATTCATCGTAGTAGACCTTGGAGAAAAGGGGAAAGCGGGAGTCCTGAATATTCAGGGCCGGGTCTATATGCAGGCGATCGATGACCCATTCAAAACGGCCGATTGGGCAATCGCGAAGATTCACACCGAAACAAAGGTTATCTTCGTGGACTTTCATGCCGATGCCTCCGCCGAGAAAATGGCCATGGGATGGTATCTCGATGGTAAGGTTACAGGAGTGATAGGCACACATACGCACACGCCAACCGCTGATGGAAGGATCCTGCCGCGAGGGACGGCCTTCCAGTCCGATGTTGGAATGACCGGGCCGTATGATTCTGTGTTGGGAATGAAGAAAGAACAGGCCATCAAGAGGCTTCTCACCGCAACGCCACACAAATATGAAGTTGCCTCGCACGATGTTCGGCTTTGCGGGGTCTACGTTCAGGCCGATGTGGAATCGGGGAGGGCATTGAAGATGGAGAGCATCGTCTTCCCTGCTTTTGGTTAGGAAAAAGAACCAGCCGTAATGTCCGCAGCCATTATCGACGGAAAGCAGATCGCCGCGCAAATCAAGGCGAACGTCCGAGAAGAAGCAGAGCGCTTGAAGAACGAGCGCGGCATCGTTCCCGGTTTGGCTTTCATTCTTGTGGGTGATAATTCTGCATCCCAGATGTATGTACGATCGAAAGGGAAGGCTTGCGAGGAAATGGGCTTCCACTCGGTCACTGAAACACTCCCCGCGGACACATCGCAGTCACAGTTGCTCGATCTCATCCGGATGTTCAATCACAATCCCAGGATACATGGAATACTGGTTCAGCTTCCCCTTCCGAAGCACATTGATGAGAGCAAAGTGATTGAGGCTATAGATTACCGGAAGGATGTGGATGGGTTTCATCCTGTAAACGTTGGTCGACTGGTAACCGGACAGCCGTGTCTTCGTCCATGTACTCCCGCGGGAGTGCAAGAACTTTTGTGTCGCAGCGGTAACGATCCTGCTGGGAAGCATGTCGTCGTTGTTGGTCGAAGCAACATCGTGGGGAAACCTGTGATGAACATCCTTCTCCAGAAACAAAAAGGAGCGAATGCGGTGGTCACGATCGCTCATACCGGTGCGCATGACATCGCGGAGTTCACGAAACTGGGGGACATCGTCGTTGCGGCACTCGGCAAGCCCGAAGTATTGACCGGTGCAATGCTCAAGCCTGGATGTGTGGTCATTGACGTTGGGATCAATCGGGTAGAAGACAAGAGCGTGACGTCGGGATCGCGCATTGTGGGAGATGTACATTTTGCGTCGGCCTCGGAAGTTGCAGGTGCAATCACTCCCGTTCCTGGAGGTGTTGGTCCAATGACGATCGCAATGCTGATGAAGAATACACTCGACGCGGCGACCGGAGTGCTTTACGCATAGTTGCACATCGGGGAAGCGCCAGGACGTTCCCGCGTGTACAATCCTACCTTGCTTATCACCCTCTAATTTCCTAAATTGGTGCGAATTCTACAGCTTTTTCTCACTATTTATTGTGCTGCAGAGAGCGAACGGCCTGGTTGTCGGGCTTGGGGGGGTTCACTTCTTTGAGTATCCTTATCATGGGATCAGCACACATTCCCCGATGTTCTAATGAGCCGCAGGCCGCTGG
>JACQVJ010000027.1 GCA_016209805.1 Ignavibacteriota bacterium | reverse complement strand
CCTGCAGCCGCTCCGACTGCCGCACCGGCGAGCACTGTCCCAAGAGTTGCGTCTCCAGCGGCAGTTCCCAAGGCTTCCGCCTCAAAGGTTGTAAAGCCAAAACAAGACAAGCCACCGGAGAACGACCCTGGCATTTGGAGGATAAGTAGGAAGAATTTTCTGAACGTTGCCGGTTGGTTTGCGTTTTTCAGCTTCTTGGTGACGGCTACAATCGGGGCAATTCGACTAATGGTACCACGCGTTCTCTACGAGCCCCCTTCCGCATTCAAAGCTGGCTTTCCGGAGGACTACATCATAGGCGAAGTGAACGAGACATACAAGGATGAACACCGGGTGTGGATTGTTCGGGAGCAGGACGGCTTCTATGCTTTGGCAGCCATATGTACTCACCTCGGATGCACACCTCGTTGGGCTCCGATAGAGAACAAGTTCAAATGCCCATGTCACGGAAGCGGATACCACAAAGACGGAATTAATTTTGAAGGTCCCACACCTCGTCCTCTGGAGCGGCTGAAAATCGGTATGGCAGATGATGGACAGATTCTCGTGGACCGCAACATAAAGTTCCTGTACGAAAAAGGCGAATGGTCAAGGCCTGATGCGTACTTGACATACGGTTAAGATTGCTCTTTTACAGATGGATCCCGATGCTTGGAATACTTGAACAATTAAGAGACAAGATGCAAAAGACGGAGGTCTACAGGTCGATCTTCCGTCACAACTACCAGGACACCCAGCGCAACCGAGCGCTGCAGATCGTTGACAACGTATTCTTGCATCTTCATCCGGTTCGCATCACAAGGCATGCAACCAACATTGGTTTTACGTGGGGAATGGGGGGGATTACGTTCCTTCTTTTCATCGTCCTGACGATCACCGGAGTTATTCTGATGTTTTACTATCGCCCCGCTGCGGAGTACGCGTATGACGACATGAAGTATTTGATGAACGATGTCGCGTTCGGACCGTTGATGCGGAACATGCACCGCTGGGCTGCTCATGCAATGGTGATCACCGTTATGTTGCACATGTTTCGAGTTTTCCTCACAGGTTCGTACAAACCCCCGCGGCAGTTCAACTGGGTCATCGGAGTCATTCTCCTGACGCTCACTCTGTTCCTGAGTTTTACTGGTTACTTGCTTCCATGGGACCAGCTTGCGATCTGGGCTGTGACCGTCGGGACAAACATGGCTCGTGCTACACCGCTGCTTGGCCATGAAGGGCCATTCGGCCCTGAGCTGGGGATGCGAATGGATAACGATGTCAGGTTCGTGTTGTTAGGTGGTACTCAGGTAGGTCCTCCAACACTCCTCCGTTTCTATGTGCTGCATTGCATCTTCCTGCCTCTTGTTGGTGCTATTCTGATGGTAGTGCACTTCTGGAGGATCAGAAAGGATGGCGGTATATCGGGTCCGGATGTCTCTGCAAAAAAACTCTGAGACAACAGCGATCACGCAATCAAAGAAATCATGGAACACCTCATAAAGATTATTTCGAAGCCGGACAACATTCCGATTGTTCTCATGCTTGTTCTGACGGTCGGGTACATGTGGTATGCAATGATGAAGGCCGTGAGGAATGATAGAGCGGGATCGCCGGCAGAAGCTCAGATGGCGGACAAGGTACAGGTATGGCCGTATCTGGTAAAGGTGGAGTTCCTTGCCTCCCTTCTTGTGATGGGGATACTTACGGTCTGGTCTATTGCGCTCGATGCCCCCCTTGAGGAGCCCGCGAATCCGGCACTTACACCAAACCCTTCGAAGGCACCGTGGTACTTCCTCGGATTGCAGGAGATCCTCGTCTATTTCGATCCGTGGATTGCAGGCGTCGTATTGCCCAGCCTGATCATCTTTGGGCTCTCCGCGATACCATACATCGACATTAATCCACAGGGTAACGGATACTACACTTTCAAGGAACGTAAGTTTGCGATCCTGACCTTTTGCTTTGGCTTCCTCATAATGTGGGTGTCATTGATTGTTCTAGGGACATTCTTCAGGGGTCCCGGATGGAACTTGTTTTTTCCATGGGAGTACTGGGACACCCATCGCGTTGTGGCGTTGACGAACGTGGACTACACCGAGTTTTTCTTCAACATACCTACGCGCCTCGTGGACAATTCACTCAACCCGATTGCAATGCTCATCGGTTCTTTGACGATCCTCCTGTGGTATGCGCTTGGAGCTGCATTCTACCTCTGGAAACGAAATACCGACATCATGAAAAAGTTGGGCCCGATCAAGTATGGTATTACTGCGTTTTTGTTCCTGACAATGATGGCCGTGCCTGTCAAGGTCATTCTGCGGCTCACTCTGAATATCAAATACATCCTCGTCTCTCCGTGGTTCAACATATAGTGCACAGCAGTCACCCTCTGCGGTGTAACCCGAGAGCTTACGAAAGGGAGTTCTTTGGTGTTTGAGAAACGCTCACAGATCCCGATAGAATCGCGCAACTACAGCAAGTACTACAT
>JACQVJ010000199.1 GCA_016209805.1 Ignavibacteriota bacterium | reverse complement strand
CGGCAGCGGCCCCCACCCGAAGAAGCACGAAGATATTTCCCCCTCTCCAGCCCTTGCGCATGAAGAGGATCAGTTCTTCAGGAGAAAAGCATAGGGGAGGGAGCCGTGAGATTTCAGGTTGAAAACAAGTACCTCGCTTCGTTCAATTTCACCTCGCTGACCGATGTGGTCATGCAGTTACTGATCTTCTTCCTCCTCTCCTCTTCTTTTGTGATGCAGCCTGGGATCAAGGTGCAGGTTCCCAAAGCGGAGACAGGTGAGTCGGCAAAAGACAAGTCGGTGACGATCACGGTGACGGAGAAGGGACTCCTTTTTGTGAATGCCGATCGCGTGTCTCTGGAGACGCTTGGCCAGGCACTCTCCGCAGCTATGACCAACAATCGCGATCGAGTCGTGGTTATCAATGCGGATAAGAACGTGACACTCCAGAACACCGTTCAGGTAATCGATATCGCCAAGGCGGTAGGTGCCATCCGGTTCATGATTGCCACACAGCCAGTCACTGTTCAATAGCCCCCCATGAAGGTCCGGAGAGAAGATAGGAACGGGTGGATCGGCTCAATCGTGTTTCACTCGGTGATCGCCCTCATGTTGTTCCTCTGGGAAGTTGATGTCTCCGTGAGCGAGCCGGAATTCATCGAAGTGACGTGGGGGGCGGTGACGAACGTGCCGACGGCAAGCATTGCGCGTCTCTCCATGGCAAGTGCCGATGCTCCAAGACTATCTTCCAATGTTGCGGAAACAACACAGCGTGATCTCCCCGAACGGAGTATTGACCTCCCTGATGAGATCCTGAGAATCCCCGCAGCAAAGAAGATCGATGTGCGGGATTCGAGTCCGTCCGAGCGTGTCCGTCTGGCCGGGCGTTCGGAAACATCACGAGAGCGGGGAATGGGGAGTGGACTCGGAGAAAAAGAAAAATTCGTCACCCCGGGCGTTGGTCCGCTCGCCGGTGATGTTGCAGATCCTCGTGTCACCGGTGCGCTCAGCGGAGGAATTGGTGACGCCGTCTCTGTTTCCATGCAGTGGAGCGACGGTGGAACACGAAAAAAGATCAGCGGTGAGCTCCCTGAGTATCCCTCAGGAGTCAACGTTGAAGCTCAGATCAAGATCGAAGCTGTAGTGTTGCCTGATGGGAGTGTGAAGAGTTTGAAGCCCGCGCAAAAGGGGAACACCCGACTCGAAGAGGCTGCGATGAAGAAAGTACGGCTGTGGATGTTCGAAGCTCTCAAACGATCTTCCCCGCAGGTTGATCAGACCTGCGTTATCACATTCAACTTTCGTCTTCAGTAGCGTGATGACGTGGTGCCTGCCTTTTCCCTCTGAGTCTCCGCCGGAGGTTCTTTCCTGAAGTAGAAATAATACAGCACTCCTTCCCCCATCGTCAACAGGAGCAGTGAGGCAGCATCGCGGTCGAACAGGAATCCCAGCCCCGGCTGATCCATGATGAGTCTCATAATGAAGGACGACATCGCCCATCCCACAAAAAAAATCAACGCCATGAAGAACACAGCAAGGAAGCCCTCGACAATCCCGTCCTCCTGCCAGCGCTTTGTGAAGGCCGCGGTAACACCGACTATGTGAAGATAGAAGACGAGGATTGGTATCACGGTTCTAATTGACCCCTTTCGCCATGAGTGCCGCCCGCAGCGTCCTCAACAGTATCTTGACGTCAAAAGCCAGCGACCAGTTCTCAATGTAGTAGAGGTCGTACTTAATTCGCTCTTCGATGGAAGTATCCCCACGAAACCCGTTTACCTGTGCCCAGCCTGTCATGCCCGTTTTCACGCGGTGGCGATCAAGGTACTTGGGGACAATCTCCTGAAACTCCTCCACGAATTTGATTCTCTCCGGACGGGGTCCTACCAGACTCATTTCGCCCCGAAGAACGTTGTAGAGTTGAGGCAGCTCGTCGAGGCTCGTTTTCCGAAGAAGCACACCGACCCGTGTCCGTCGCGGATCGTTCCTTATTCCGAGTCCGGCCTTATGGTCTGACTCGTCCGCACCGACGCGCATGGAGCGGAACTTATACATCGTAAACTTCCAGCCATCCAGACCGACGCGCTCCTGTTTGAAAAAGACCGGACCTCTTGAGTCGAGTTTGATGAGCAACATGATCAACAGCCAGACGGGGGAGAATGCAATAAGGAGAAGCAGCGAGACAATGATGTCGAAGGACCTCTTGGATACGCGTCCCCAGAACGTCAGCGGAATGCCTTTGATCCTGAGGAAAGGCACTCCTTCAAGCTCACGGACGCGCACCTGGCTCGTCAGGATATCCAGAACATCGGGGACCATCATGAATTCAACATTCACCCCCTCACATTCGCCGATCAGCTCGAATAAACGCGGGTGGTCCTTGGAGCGGAGGGCAATAAAGGCAAGCTCAACGCCGCCCTCTTGAATGAACGCCGGTGCATCCGACACGCTGCCGAGATACGCTGCGCGCGCAAGCTTCAACTCCTCATGTGCTCTCGCATCGGCGAAGTAACCGACGACGTTGAACCCGAAGGACAGATGACCGTTCAGTCGGGTGTACACTTCGTTCGCCAGGCTGTCGCTGCCGATGATGATTGCATGCTGCAGGTGTCTTCCCTTGCGATAAAGACGTCGCTCGAATGATCGCAACACCACCCGACCTGCGAAGATGAGGACAATAGAGCTGAACCACAACAGCCCGAACACAACACGTGAGTACGAGAAGTCTCTGTAGAAAAACGCCGCACTCATCACCACGAGCATACCGAGGCTCACGACCTTGACGATGTTGATCACTTCGTCGGAAAGTGTGACGTTCCTGCGAGCGCTGTACATCTTGCGTGAGTTGAAGAGCATCACCCAGATGAGAACGATGAACAGGGATCCAAGCAAGTAGCCTTCAATGGGAGGTGCATCGCCGTGCATGTACCCGAGGTATTCAAAGAAGGGGCTGCGGAAGCGCAGCCAGTACGAGAAGAGGAATGAAGACTCGATGGCGATACAGTCGAACAGGACAGTGAGAAGCGGGATCAGAAAGTCGCCGCGCCGTGAAGAGTTTCCCTCCATGCGTTTCATGGCCTTCAGCCGTACATTTCGCGCTCGACCAGTCCACAGATAATGTGGCCGATGGTGATGTGACCTTCCTGGATCCGCTGGGTGTCGTTTGAAGGGACGATGATCGCAACGTCCACAAGATCCTTTGAGGCTCCACCGTCTTTGCCGAGAAAACCGATTGTGGCCATGCCTTTGGATTTCGCCATCTTGAATGCGAGATTCACGCTTTCGGATTTGCCGCTCGTGCTGATGCCGATCAACACATCGCCGGCGGCACCGATTGCCTCCACCGCCCGAGCAAACACGTTATCGTAGCCGATGTCGTTTGCTCCGGCTGTCAGCATCGATGAATCCGTCGTAAGGGCGATCGCCGGGATGCCGGGACGCTTGATGTTTGGATTCATGCGAATGACGAACTCGGTGGCCAGGTGTTGCGAATCCGCCGCACTTCCGCCGTTGCCGCAGAAGAGGAGTTTCTTCTTCTGGTTCAGTGCGCTGATGATCGTGTCGACGGCTTTAATGATCTTGTCTGCACACTGTTCGAAGATTTTTATCTTTGTGGCAGCGCTTGCTTTCAACTCGTCTTGGATGAATGCCTGGCGCGCGAGTATCGTAATCGGTAGGTGAGCCATGGTCAGGATGAATTGTTGGATTAGTGGAGTAGTGGAGTGAAAGAGTAATGGATTAATAGATTATTGGAGTGATGAGTGAATGTTTGTATGCCTATTGGATCATTGACCGAACTATCTCTGTAGTCTCGCGCAGGGTCTCGTCAAGCTTGGCAACATCCTTGCCTCCGGCGGTTGCGAGGTGTGGGCGTCCGCCGCCGCCTCCGCCCACGAGCCGGGCCACCTCACCCACAATCTTTCCTGCCTGCAGGTTCTTTCCCTTGATCAGGTCGTCTGTGACCACACAGACCAGCGCCACTTTTTTGTCAATCACGCTTGCGAGGACGCCAACGCCGC
Source organism: Ignavibacteriota bacterium (assembly GCA_016209805.1). Taxonomy (GTDB): domain Bacteria; phylum Bacteroidota; class Ignavibacteria; order UBA10030; family UBA6906; genus JACQVJ01. Next base: position 3,712 of record JACQVJ010000199.1, on the reverse strand, counting down.
TCCCGAGCTTGGCCCGCAGGGTATCTCCCATGCTTTTCAGCTCGTCCATATTCGAGGCTTCAACTTTCGAGGAGACGACCTTAAAGCCGTTTACAGCAACCGCACGCTCCACCAATCCATCAATACCACTGGATGCTTCCTTCACTTTGTGCTTGCTCAGTTTCTTTTTCAAGTCAAGGGTCTGCTTCGTGAGCTGCTCGACAACTTGCTCACGGCTTGCCAATGTGTTCTCCAACATCTGAATGGACTCCGATTGGCTTGATGGGAGTATGATCGATCCGAGCTGTGGCCGGGGGGTCCCTGTCGCTTTGCCTGAGTATTTCTTCAACTCCTTTTCCAGCATCTCCTTCTCTTCGATAAATTTTGCAATCTGGTCGTCGAGTGTTTTCGCCTTAGCAAGTTGATCCTCGATGTACCTCTGGATTCCTTCCCCCGTAACGGCCTCGATCCTCCGCACACCGCTTGCGATGCTCGACTCAGAAACAATCTTGAAGAGGCCGATGTCTTCCGTGTTCTTCACATGCGTTCCCCCGCAGAACTCCACACTGAAATTCTCATCAATAAAGACTACACGGACGGTATCGCCATACTTGTCACCGAAGAACATCTTTACGTTCGGGATTTTGCGGGCCTTCTCGACGGGGATATCAACTTCCGTGAAGACGCTGATATCGTCGGCGATCTTTTCGTTCACAATATCCTCGATAGCCCGGATTTCTTCAGCCGTGATTTTTCCAAAATGCGGGAAGTCGAAGCGCAAATGACCCGGTGCAACAAGTGAGCCTTGCTGATGAACGTGCGTGCCGAGCACGCGACGCAGTGCCTCATGCACGAGGTGCGTCGCGGAGTGGTTGCGCTGGATGTTGATGCGGCGAGGGATGTCTACTTGGGCCTCCACTTCAGTTGGCCCACCTAAGAGTGGATCGCCAAAGTGATCAACAAGAATTGGGATCGATTTCCCAATTTTGCGAGCACCAACGACATTATACTTCTTGAGACCGCGGATCGTAATCCAGCCAGTGTCACTGACCTGTCCTCCCGATTCAGCATAAAAAGGGGATTTATCAAGAAACGCATAGTACCGCCCGCCTGAACCAGTCCCACTTTCTGTTATTACGGCGGCTGAAAGGAAGGATTTTGTTTGCAAACTAGCAGGGTCATAACCAACAAAATCGGTTGCGTGCAACTCGGCGACCTCTCTTAAGCCGCTCTCAACTTCATCGGATTCCCCCCGAGCAACAAAAAGTCCAATTCGAGAACGGTCCCGTTGTGCCCCAAGTAGCTCACTGAATTTCCAGAGTTCGACTTTCAACCCCTTCTCCTCCGCCATCAACTGCGTCAAGTCAAGGGGGAACCCATAAGTGTCGTAGAGCTTGAATGCATCCTCACCCGGGAATACTTTCGAATGCCCAATTCTCTCCACCACCGACTCAAAGATCTCCAGCCCTCGATCAAGCGTTGCATTGAACCCTTCCTCTTCGGCTTTGATCACCTTTTCGATGTGCCCCTGCTTCTCCACGATTTCAGGAAACACACTTCCCATTGATTCAACCACAGCGTCTGCAATCGTGTAAATGAACGGCTTGTGCATGCCGAGATTTCGTCCGAATCTTGCGGCGCGCCGAAGTATGCGGCGGAGAACGTACCCGCGACCTTCGTTTCCTGGAATCGCTCCGTCTGCAATTGAAAACGTCAACATCCTGATATGATCTGCGATCACGCGCATGGCAACATCAATTTCCGATTGCGGACTGTGGATAGATTGGTGCTGCGTGGCGGCGTACTTCTTATTGGTGAAGTGTTCGATGCGATGGATAATCGGCATGAACACATCGGTGTCGTAGTTCGAGTTCTTGCCCTGCAACACTGCGCACATGCGCTCGAATCCCATCCCGGTATCAACGTGTTTGGCGGGGAGGTCTTCAAGCTTTCCCTCCTCATTCCGGTTGTTCTGGATGAAGACGAGGTTCCAAATTTCCATCACGCGTGCGTCACCGGCGTTTACGAGCTTTTTGCCGGACAGGTCAGGTGTAAGGTCAATGTGAATCTCAGAGCATGGACCACATGGACCGGTTTCGCCCATCTCCCAGAAGTTGTCCTTCTTTCCGAACTTCAATATATGGCTTTCACCGATATCAGTGACTTTCTTCCAGAGCTCATAGGTCTCATCGTCGGTCTCATAGACGGTAGCATACAAACGCCGTTTGTCCAGCCCCCACTCCTTTGTGAGAAGCTCCCACGCCCACTCGATGGCTTCCTTCTTGTAGTAGTCGCCGAACGACCAGTTCCCCAACATCTCGAAGAACGTATGGTGGTACGTGTCCCTCCCGACCTCTTCCAGGTCGTTGTGCTTGCCGCTGACGCGAATGCACTTCTGCGTATCCGCAGCGCGTACGTATTCCCTTTTTCCTGTCCCGAGGAAGACGTCCTTGAACTGGTTCATTCCAGCATTGGTGAACAGGAGCGAAGGATCGCCGTGCGGTATTACCGGCGCACTCGGGACGATGCGGTGCCCGCGCTGAGCAAAGAAGGCCAGGAAGCTTTGGCGGATTTGGGATGAGATCATCTTTCCTTGTATACTTCTTTTCTGTGAGTAACTCTGAACACACGGACCGTCATTGATTCATCTTCTACTTCATACAAGATTCTGTAGTTACTGATTCTGATTCTCCAACGGTTTTCTTGGCTACGCAACTTTATGCAGCCCGTGGGACGCGGTTTTGACTTGAGGTTCCCTATTATCTGAATCGCTCTGTTACGGATCTCATCTGGTAGTCTGCTGATTTCCTTCAAAGCCGACGGCTTGATAAGGACCGCGTAGATCACTTTCTCTTGAGCTTTCTCCTAGCAATGCTCCAGGGGATATCAGGTTCCTTCTTCACCTCATCCATGAGTTTGTTATCTCTATAATCCTCAACTATTCGTACCATTTCTTCGAAAACCTTGTAAGGAATGATAACGCTTTTCTTCCGACCTTTTGCATCATAGGTGATTTCGGCATCCTTAACGGATGCTACGGATTCGTTTCCAGGTGTGTATCTGATAGTCTTTCGCATGGTCTACCTCATTTCCTTGTGAACAGCATTCCTAGTTCGCCGTGCGGGATAACGGGCGTGCTCGGGACGATGCGATGACCGCGCTGGGCAAAGAAGTCCAGAAAGCTCTTTCGGATTTCTGATGAAGTCACGAACTATTATCCTTCCTCACACTTCAATTTGCGTCATGAGCATAATCTCTTCCAGCACACCGCTAATCTCCATGCATCGGACGATCTCCCCTGTGTAGACAACCGCCTTCCCGGTGTTGTGAACTTCCCACGTCAACGCTTCTGCCCTTGACTGTGTGCACTTCAGGGCTTTGATGAGTTGTGTGATAACCTCTTCAAAGGTGTGGACTTCATCATTAAAGAGGATCACTTTAGCAGGTTCCTGAGTGATTACCTCCTCAGTCAGCTCGTGCTCTTCAATGGGTTTTGTGGGCATACTGTCGCGATCAAAAGATACATTTCGGACGAAAAATACCAAAAATTGAAATCTGTTGCAAACCTCGGCGTTTGTGGTGCGAGCCTGCTGTCGTGTGCGACATGTCGGCGTGCGTGGTTCATTCCGTCCGCTTGCACGCGATACAGACTCTAGTTATATTATTTCATGATTTTTTCTTCACAACAGGTCATTATCATTCTGAATAAACCAGGGATACGACAGTCATGATT
>JACQVJ010000197.1 GCA_016209805.1 Ignavibacteriota bacterium | reverse complement strand
TGCTCAAGGAGAAAGAGGGCAAATCCCTTCCGCAAGAGATCCAAGAACTCCGCGGTGTTTTCGAAGACCTCCTTGTGTCCTTGGACGTAACACTCATTGTTCTGGTGGATGACCTTGACCGATGTCTTCCCGACACTGCGATCTCGACACTCGAAGCAATGCGGCTGCTTCTTTTCCTCCCTCGAACGGCCTTCATCATCGCCGCTGACGAACAGATGATACGAGGAGCCGTTCGCACACACTTCGGGAACGTTGATCTGAGTGATGAACTTGTCACCAGCTACTTCGACAAGCTGATACAAGTCCCTCTCAGAGTCCCAAGGTTGGGTGTTACTGAGATAAAAGGGTACCTCATCCTACTCCTCGCGGAACTTGCCGAATTTAGAGGGGACATTTCAAAGGAAGCGCGAATCGCAGCGCAGTCAGTGATTCTCAATGCTGTACGGCAATCCTGGGCGGGCGGTCTTACCCGCAAGCGAATGGAACAAGCCTATGGCAGCGGTGCAGGCAAGCTCAGTCTGGAGATAGATCTTGCGGACCAGCTTGCGAGCATGATGGTCTCAGCTCACGGCATCGATGGAAATCCACGTCTCATCAAACGTTTCCTGAACAACCTAATGATTCGGGATGCCGTGGCAAAAGCTCAGGGCCTCAGCATAGCTTTCGATCAACTCGTGAAGCTTCAGTTGTTCGAACGCTGTGCACCACCTGCCGCGTTTGAGTACCTCGTGAAACAGGTTGCTGAGCGTGAGGACGGTAAGGCCACCTTCATCGCGGAGATTGAAGAGGCGCTGGCTAAAGGTGATACCCCAGCGATGCCCGATGCGAGTTGGAGTGAGCCGTTCGTCTCTGACTGGCTGAAGCTGAATCCGAGGCTCGGAGACGCTGATTTGCGACCTCTACTGTATCTGAGTCGCGATCGAGCGCTTTCGCTAGCTAGTTTTGATGAGCTGTCACCAGAGGGGAGAGCTCTCTTGGAGGGAATTCTGGAGGCGGATACCATTATGGCACCACTCGTTGAGCAACTGAAAACGCTGGGTGAAGCTGAAGCCGACCGAATTCTGACTCGGATCCGGCGAAGGGCACGGTCAAACCAGTGGGATCGTGCATCACTTGTTCAGGCATTACACGTCCCCAGAGCCTTCCCATCCTTGGGGCCTGCATACATTAATATGCTGAACGAGATCCCCGCTGCGAAGCGGCCCGCACCGTTGATTCCGGTAATACGGCAGGAAGATTGGGCAAAAGACCTCTTGGAGAGGTGGGGTGTGGACGCGAAATCACCCGCTCCCGTGAGGAATGCAATCACTCGTCTGGGAAGGGAATCGTAGATGGGAACTTCAGGATCGAGTGAGGGTCCCGGAGCCAGGGTGCCTTTTGACCCCCCGTGGCTAGACGATATCGAGACACCAAATCCCGGTGACGGACAGCCCCAAGACGATCAGGGACCAGACAACACAGAGACAAGGCCTCAGCGCCCAGAGATCTCGCCTGCGCGACGTTTTGGCAACGCTCGCAGGGAACTGGGAGATTTTGCACGCACCGGCAGCGAGGATGCATTCAGAAGATCAGTCGGACATTACTCTCATACCGGCATGGGCGGTGCGAGAAGTGCGGCAAATCGCCTGAGGACATCTGCTCGAACTGGTGCGAGTGCGTTCGGTTTTCTACAAGCTGCTCGCGAAAAAACGGATCCAGCTATCAACGAATGGGTCAACGCGCTCACCGCACGAAATGCCAGTGCGCAGGATATTGCCGATGATATCGTGAAGCGTACGACGCCGGAAGGCGGCAGCCTAGACGAAGTGGCCTCCCAGCAGTCTATGGCGCAAGCCCTGGAAGACCTGCTTGCGAAAGAACCCGACATAGACCTCTTGAATCTGGATGATGATAACATTTGGGAGCTTATAGAGTCATTTCTAGGCTATGAGGCTTTCCACCGGTTGTCCCTGGATATAGGTCAGGTGTTCGAAGATTCTTCCATCAGCCCTCGTGACCGTGTAACGCGCATGAAAGAGATGCGAGACTACTTGAAGGCCGAACTGAGTGCACAAGTCGAAACATTGCGGAACAAACAGCCCCATGCCACATCGAGTCAACTTCAGTCAGTCCTACAGGCGGCGATAGAGAATACTTTCATCGTCTATGAGGGAGCGCTATGAAAAAGGTGATATGTTGCCCGGAAGAACATTTACCTAAACGTCTTGATCCCGAGGCACTGTACCTTTCTATGTTCTCGTCCGCAGGACGTGATGAAGTCGGGCATGTCGCATTGAAATTGCCAACTGCTATCCGGAGAGCCAAGCTTGCTCCCTCTGTGGAAGCTTGGGATTTCGCCGCAATCGCTTCAGCAGTTGCCGCAACGGACATGGCCATTCTGCGAAGCGGAAGCCCTGACGGATGGACTCGCATGGTTGATCTGCACATCTCACTTGCCGACCCGGCTATGTGGAATGCCAGACGCTCTGAACTCGAGAGCATGCTCAGGCTTCTCACCGGCGACTTCTGGTCGCTGCAGTTCCAGTCCGGTGGCGTGAAGCCACCTAAGTCGAAGGAACCGCAGAAACGCAGTGCAGATTGCGTGTGTCTGTTGTCAGGCGGGATTGACAGCCTGGTCGGAGCTATCGACCTCACCACTAGCGGCAAGAAGCCGCTCTTCGTCTCGCAGGTGGTGCGTGGTGACAGAGGCACGCAAGCGAAGTTCGCCGCCGCGCTAGGAGGATCGGACCGTCACTTCCAATGGAGCTTCGCAGTTAGGCATCCGGATGTTTCCGAGAAATCGACGAGAGCGAGATCGATAGTCTTCTTTGCCTTCGCTGCGCTGGCCGCCTCAGCATTGTCCACGATCAAGAAGCGGCCCGTC
>JACQVJ010000190.1 GCA_016209805.1 Ignavibacteriota bacterium | reverse complement strand
GAGTACGATCCAAACCGCTCAGCCCGGATCGCACTGCTGCAGTACCAGGACGGAGAAAAGCGATATATCATCTCGCCTGACGGGGTCAAAGTTGGTGATCTCCTCCGCTCCGGTCCCGATGCGGAAATCAAAGTGGGCAATGCGATGCCCCTGGCAAACATTCCGGCCGGTACGTTCGTTCACAACATCGAAATGCGGCCCGGCAAGGGGGCACAGCTTGCACGGAGCGCCGGTACATCTGTTCAGCTCATGGCGAAGGAGGGGAAGTTCGCTCAGTTGCGTCTTCCCTCAGGCGAAGTGCGTAATGTGCCCGTCGACTGTATCGCAACGATCGGAACAGTAAGCAATGCGGAACACGAGAACATCAGCATCGGAAAGGCGGGACGTTCGCGTTGGCTTGGCAGGCGTCCACAGTCCCGCGGTGTGGTGATGAATCCTGTTGATCATCCCCATGGCGGAGGCGAAGGGAAATCGCCTCAGGGTAACCCGCATCCGGTTTCTCCGTGGGGATGGCACACGAAAGGGAAAAAGACGCGCAACCGAAAAAAATCCTCAAGCAAGCATATTATCAAACGTAGAAAGTAAGCCATGAGTCGTTCCCTCAAGAAAGGTCCGTTTGTCAGCACCCGGCTTCAGGAGCAGGTGCAAGCGTTAAACAAACTCAACCAGAAGAAAGTGATCAAGACCTGGTCGCGGGCATCGACCATCACACCCGAGTTTGTGGGCCATACGTTTGCGGTGCACAACGGTAACAAGTTTATCCCCGTGTACGTTCACGAAGGGATGGTAGGACATAAGCTCGGCGAGTTCGCGCCGACACGTACGTTCCGCGTTCACCCCGGCATCAAGAAAGAAGAAACGACGAAGGCAGCATGACGATGGAAGCACGAGCAATCAACAGATATGTTGGCACTTCGCCGAGAAAAATGCGGCTGGTGATCGACTTGATTCGGGGAAAGACCGTTGACGAAGCATTGAACATCCTGCACTTCTCGCCCAAGCATGCATCCAAAACTGCGGAGAAGGTTCTTCGGTCTGCAGTCTCAAACTTGCAGAATAAGGACGATGCGGGCCGCCTCGATGTTGATCAGATCGTTGTGAAGCAGGCATTCGTCGATGGTGGTATGACGATGAAGCGCATCAGTCCTGCCCCGATGGGACGCGCATACCGGATCAGAAAGCGATCGAACCATATCACGATTGTAGTGTCTGCTATCGAGGGGGCAAAACCGAAAGCCGCTCCGAAGCCGGGCACAAAGGCATCGAGGAAGAAGGAAGAAAAAACAGAAGCAGCTGCGACCACGTAATCGTAATTCTCTTGTAAGGAGGATCTTTGGGACAAAAAGTAAATCCGATCGGCCTGCGGTTAGGCATCATTCGCTCATGGGATTCCAATTGGTACGACGAAAAATCGTTTGCCGGGAAGCTGAGCGAGGACATGACGATCCGTAATTACGTTCGCAACCGTTTGAAGAAAGCGGGCATCTCCAGGATCCTTATCGAGCGAACTCCTAAGCGAGCCGTCATCACCATTAATACATCCCGACCCGGGATCGTGATCGGCAGAAGCGGCAAGGAAATTTCGCAGCTCGAGGAAGAGCTGAAAAAAATCACCAACAAGGAAGTAAAGATTCTCATCAATGAGATCAAGCGGCCGGAGCTGGACTCGTATCTTGTGGCCGAAAATATCGCCCAGCAGCTCGAAGGACGTATTGCATTTCGTCGTGCAATGAAGAACGCGATCACCGCAGCGATGCGTATGGGAGCGGAAGGTGTCCGCGTGATGACCTCGGGGCGACTGGGTGGTGCCGAGATGGCACGACGTGAGCAATACAAGGAAGGGCGCATCCCGCTGCATACACTGCGTGCAGATATCGATTATGCGACGGCGACGGCACGGACAGTCTACGGGGCGATTGGTGTGAAAGTCTGGATTTGTAAGGGAGAAGTGCTCGGTGGAGTCGAGGTGCATCAAGCATCTGCGCGTCGCAGCTAAGTCAGGTTCAATCAGGAGCAGTGTGCAATGCTGATGCCCAAGAGAGTAAAGTACAGAAAAGCCCAACGTGGTCGGATGAGAGGAAAAGCGACGCGGGGATCCTCCGTTGCGTTTGGCGATTTCGGATTGAAGGCCCTTCAGCCCGGCTGGATTACTCAGCGCCAGATCGAGGCCGCTCGTGTTGCGCTGACCCGCATGATGAAGCGTGAAGGCAAGGTCTGGATCAGAATCTTCCCCGACAAGCCTGTGACAAAAAAGCCTGCAGAGACACGCATGGGCAAAGGGAAGGGAGCACCGGAATACTGGGTTGCAGTGGTGAAGCCCGGCAGGATTATGTTTGAAGTTGGCGGGACGAGCAAGACTGTGGCCGTGGAAGCGCTGACACTTGCCTCGCACAAGCTTCCGATCAAGACGAAGATCAGCACACGACCGGATTACGATGGAAAGTAACAGAGAGTAACCATGAAAGCAATAGAGCTACGAGAACTCGCGATTGACGAGCTGAAGAAGCGACTCGTTGAAGAAGAAGAGAACCTGGGAAATCTTCTTTTCCAGCTGTCGACCAGTCAGCTCGAAAGTCCGATCAAGGTGCGCACGGTGCGGCGCGATATTGCACGCCTGAAAACCCTGATTCGTGAGAGGGAAAGGATGCAACCAGCCGAACCCGCAAACTCCGAGGTCAAGAAATGATGAATGCAGCAGCACAGCAGAAGCAACCTCAGCGCGCAACGCGGAGGAAGGTCCGTGTGGGCAAAGTTGTCAGCAACAAGATGGAAAAGAGCATTGTCGTCACCATCGAGCGGCAGGTTCCTCACCCCATCTACAAAAAATACTTCAAGCGGACCAGCAAACTGATGGCGCACGATGAGAAACGTGAGGCCGGCATTGGCGATACGGTGAAGATCATGGAGACCCGGCCGCTCAGCAAGCGCAAGCGCTGGCGCCTCGTTGAAGTGCTCGAGAAAGCCAAGTAGTAATCCGAAGACGGAGTGCACTATGATTCAAGAAGAAACAAACCTGGTGGTGGCCGATAATTCAGGTGCGAAGAAGGCACGGTGCATCCGTGTATTAGGAGGTTCCGATCGAAGGTATGCAGGTCTCGGTGACCTTGTGGTTGTTTCCGTCAAGTCGGCGATCCCCGGGGCCGCTGTGAAGAAAGGCGAGGTAGCAAGAGCGGTTATCGTCAGGACGAAGAAGGAAACACGACGCAAGGACGGCTCGTTCATTCGCTTCGATGAGAATGCCGCCGTGTTGGTGAACGAGCAGGGAGAGCCGCGCGGAAGTCGCATCTTCGGTCCTGTGGCACGCGAGCTGCGTGAGAAACAATACATGAAGATCGTTTCCCTCGCACCAGAAGTTTTGTAAGGACTACGAGTATGAAGATCCGCAAGAACGATACTGTGCTGGTAATTGCCGGCAACGCCAGAGGAAAGACCGGAAAAGTACTGAAAGTCTACCCGGACCGACACCGCATTATCATCGAAGGGGTTAACATCATGAAGCGACACACGAGGCCGAGCCAGAAAAACCCCCAGGGAGGCATCGTCCAGCGTGAGTCCACGATCCACGTTTCCAACGTAATGGTTGTCGACCCGAAGACCAACGAGGCGACTCGGGTGGGTATGAAGGTCGTGAAAGACGACTCGACGGGGAAGAAGAAGCGCATGCGAGTTGCGAAGTCAACGGGCGAAATGTTTTAAACTCAGAACAACGTAACCATTGGTATGAGCGAAGAAAAACCGAAAAAGGGAAAAGGAGAAGTACCGAAAGGGGGGAAGGCCGCTCAGGCTGCCGACAAGCCTGCCCGCAAGTCCGCGCCCGAAGAGAAAATCGCCCCGCGCCTCTCTGAGACCTACCGAAAAGAGGTAGTGCCTGCGCTGATGAAGCGCTTCAATTATAAGAACGTGATGCAAGTACCGCGTCTTGATAAAATCGCAATCAACATTGGCGTCGGTCAGGCGACCCAGGATGCCAAGCTTGCAGATGCAGCGGCGCGTGATCTTGAGTTGATCGTTGGCCAGAAGGTCGTCATCACGCGCGCAAAGAAATCAATCTCGAATTTCAAGCTGCGTGAGAAGATGCCGATCGGCTGCCGCGTCACGCTACGCCAGGCCCGAATGTACGAGTTCCTCGACAGGTTCATCAGCATTGTGGTCCCCCGGATGCGTGACTTTCGCGGACTGTCCGACAAATCATTCGATGGCCGCGGCAACTACACTATCGGAATCAAGGAACACGTCGTGTTTCCGGAAATCGATGTCGACAAAATCACACGGATGTTCGGTATGGATATCACATTTGTAACAACGGCTGAAACAGATCAGGAAGCTTACGAACTGTTGAAAAACTTCGGCATGCCGTTCGTGAAACGTCAGGAACTTTTGGAAACCCAGACAGCGTAACTACACAGGAGTCATCGGCATGGCCAAGACAAGCTGTATTGCACGGGAACTAAAACGACAGCGCATGGTGGCGAAGTATGCCGCAATCCGCAAAGAGCTGAAGGAGAAAGGTGATCTTACAGCCCTCCAAAAACTCCCGCGTAATGCGAACCCAACCCGTTTGCACAGCCGTTGCAGCGTGACCGGTCGACCGCGTGGTTACATGCGGAAGTTCGGGCTCTCGCGCATCGCATTCCGCGAGCTTGCACTTGATGGCAAGATCCCCGGCGTGACAAAGGCAAGCTGGTGAGAGTAAAGCGTAATCGACAGAAGCAGGAGAAGCAACACAATGACAATGACAGATCCCGTTGCAGACTATCTTACACGGCTCCGTAACGCGCTTCAGGCACGGCATAAGCGTGTCGATATCCCGGCCTCGAACCTCAAACGCGAGTTGACGAGGTTGCTGTTGGATCACAAGCTGATCGGCGGCTACACCGAGGTCAAGGAGGATGCGCAGGGTATGTTGCGCATTCAGCTGAAGTATCATGACGGGGAGCCGGTAATTGCGGGAATGAAAAGGGTCAGCCGTCCAGGACTTCGCAAATACACTGACGTGGAGCAAATCCCGCGCGTGCTGGGAGGACTCGGCATTGCAGTCCTGTCTACCTCAAAAGGGCTGATGACGGACAAGCAAGCACGTCTTGCCAAGGTTGGTGGCGAAGTTTTGTGTGAGATCTGGTAATTCAAGGAGAATCAAACGTGTCCAGAGTTGGTAGAAAACCTATAGCCATCGCATCAGGCGTCAAAGTCCAGCTTAAGGATCATGAGGTGAAGGTTACCGGCCCGAAGGGAGAGCTTTCTGCAAACGTCCATTCAGCCATTTCCGTCGAGGTGAAGGACAACAAGGTTCTCGTTTCCCGTTCGTCAGACTTGAAGGAGCAACGCTCGCTCCACGGGTTGTGGAGAGCGCTCATTCAGAATATGATCAAGGGAGTGACTGAAGGATACAGCAAGAAGCTTGAGCTTGTCGGTGTTGGATACCGTGCCGAGATGAAAGGCAGCAAGCTTCAATTGTTGGTGGGTTACTCTCATCCGATTCTGTTTGCTCCACCTGCGGGAATCAAGATTGAAGCGCCGACACAGACCAACATCACCATCAGCGGAATCGACAAGCAGCTTGTGGGACAGGTTGCAGCAAAGATTCGTTCCTTCCGATTACCGGAGCCATATAAAGGGAAGGGCGTGAAGTATGAGGGCGAGTATATTCGTCGCAAGGCTGGCAAGGCTGCTGCGGCCAGTGGAGCAAAAGCGTAAGATTTCTCAGAAATGAACGATGATAACCAAGAAGAAAGTTGAGCACCGCTGGCGCCTCAAACGCCACATCCGCAAGAACCTCTCGGGGACTCCCGAGAGGCCGAGGCTGACAGTCTTTCGGAGTCTGCGACACGTCTACGCGCAGATCGTTGATGACACGAGCGGCAAAACGTTGGTGTCGGTCTCCGATCTTTCCAAGAACTTCAAGGAACAGTTCAGTGAGGTGAAGGGAAAGCGTGAAGTAAGCAAGCGCGTTGGAGAGTTGGCGGCAAAAATAGCGATCGAAAAGAATATCAAGGAAGTCGTATTCGATCGCAACGGCTATCTCTATCATGGTGTTGTGAAGGCGATGGCGGACGGTGCTCGTGAAGCAGGCTTAAAGTTCTGAGACACTCTGCTGTCCGGGAGCTGAGATCCCCGCGAGGAATTGTCGGGTCGTCTAATGGCAGGACAGCGGCCTTTGGAGCCGTTAGTAGAGGTTCGAATCCTCTCCCGACAGCATAATATAACAACAAGTGGTATTCAAAGAGGGACACGTTGGCACGAATCAAAGCAAGTGAACTGGAACTGAAGGACAAGCTCGTCCACATCAACCGGGTTGCGAAGGTTGTGAAAGGTGGTCGCCGCTTCAGTTTCAACGCAATCGTTGTTGTCGGTGATGGCAAGGGGCATGTGGGCATCGGTCTTGGCAAGGCAAATGAAGTTGCAGATGCAATTGCGAAAGGTGTTGATGATGCGAAAAAGAATGTCATCAGGGTGGCGATTGTGAACGGAACCATTCCGCACGCGACACTTGGGAAGTTTGGCGCAGGTAAGGTGTTGATAAAACCAGCATCACCAGGGACGGGGTTGATTGCCGGTGGCGGAGTCCGCGCAGTGCTGGAATCTGCCGGTGTCCGGGACGTCCTGACGAAGTCCATGGGTTCGTCCAATCCCCACAATGTGGTGAAGGCAACGATGGCCGCGCTGCGAAGCCTCACGGATGCAAAGACATTTGCTGGGCGGAGAGGAATTCAATTGTCGGAGCTGTTTGGCACCACCGAAGCCCCGGCGGCAAATTAGGAAGGACAATGGCGAAGAAGCTGAAGATAACACAAACCAAAAGCATCATTGATCGTCTCGAAGACCAGAAGAGGACAATCAAAGCGCTCGGTCTTGGTCGCCCGCAATACTCGGTCGTACACAACGATACACCGCAGATCCGCGGCATGATCCG
>JACQVJ010000198.1 GCA_016209805.1 Ignavibacteriota bacterium | reverse complement strand
GTGTGGGCAAGACTCAGATAGCCCATTGTGGATTACGAAGAGATCGTGTTTCAAAAAACCGCGCGGCTCACCCGGGAAAAAACCGGGCCGGAACTCCTTCAGTTCCAGGAGATTCCAAAAGTACCTTGTCCGACGGAAGAGTTTTCATGGATTCGAGATTGCCACCTTCATCCTCTTTCAAAGTAGGTGCCATGATGAGAGATTGTCAGGTGTTCGCCTTGGAGCCCGACAACTCAATGCTTTTTGAAGTTAAACCTGATTGACCAGCGAGGCAGAATCGACCGTTACTCTTGCACTATGCACGATGCAAATCACGTAAAAGGAGATGGGATGGGACAACTCAGTGCGTGGCAATATATTAACAGAAGTTGCAAAATGCAAGGCAAAATCGTTGCGATTTCAAGGCAATTACCTACAAGTTGAACCTCTTTCGCTTTCTCCAGAGCGTTGCGGGGTCGATCTGCAGTATCGATGCCGCCTCATCAAGATCCTTTGCGATGCGCAAGACCTTGATAATATGCTGTCGCTCTGCTTCCTCCAGCGTGAGGGCATTCCTTGCTGCATCAGTTTGTGTTTGGAATTCTTCCGGCAGGTGATGAAGTCCGATCTCGCTGTCGCGTGAAAGCAGGACTGCCCGCTCAATCACATTCTGCAGCTCGCGCACATTTCCCTTCCACCCATAACTGCGCAAAGCGGCAAGGGCTTCTGCGGAAATCTCGCCCGTGCTGTTGAACCTTTTGAGGAAGTGCTGGACAAGCAGAGGGATGTCTTCAACACGCTCACGCAGTGGCGGCAGTTTCACCTTCATGGCATTCAACCGATAATACAAATCTTCCCTGAATGTTCCGGATCGTACGGCTTCTTCAAGATTCCTGTTCGTTGCAGCGATGACCCGGACATCTACTTTCAGTGTCACGGTCTCGCCAACCCGCTCGAACTCCTTGCTTTGAAGGAAGCGCAACAACTTCACCTGGGTCGATGCAGCCACCTCACCGATCTCATCGAGGAAAATCGTTCCGGTATCGGCAGCTTCAAATCTTCCCTCGCGATCCTTCACGGCCCCGGTGAACGCACCCTTCACGTGACCAAACAATTCGCTTTCCAGCAAAGTCTCGGCAAGGGCGGCACAGTTCACCGTCACGAATGGTTTTTCCCTGCGAGGACTGTTCTCGTGGATGAGATGCGCGAGAAGTTCCTTCCCCGTTCCGCTTTCCCCCTCAACCAGAACTGTGATGTTACTCGAAGCAACCTGTCGCGCGAGGTCAAGCACACTTCGCATTCGTTCGCTTCGGGTGACAATCTCACCCGTGCCTCTGCTCCGCTGAAGTTCTTCCTTCAACACCCGCACTTCACGCTTGAGCATGTGATGTTCGTACACTTTCTCCGCAAAGTGCTTCAGTTCGGAAAACTCAAAAGGCTTCTGCAGATAATCGGTCGCTCCTAACTTCATCGCTTCCACCGCCGAGTCAATGCTGCCGTGTGCAGTCATCAGAACCACGGTCGTCTGAGGCGAGATCCGGCGGGTCTCTTTGAGGAGCTGCATGCCATCTATCGGTTGCATTTTGAGGTCGTAGAACGCGATATCAAAACTCTTCTCCCCCAGTGCTTCCACAGCCTGCACGGGACTGGAGAATGCCGTCACCTCAAACCCGACCGTCTCCAGACAAATCTTCGCGGTTTTGAGAATATTCTGCTCGTCATCCACAAGGATGACTGAGGCTTTCTGGGACATCGTGATCAGATGTTGTTCGTGGTGGAGTGAACTTTGTTCGGCGGGATGATGAAGGAAAATGTACTTCCCTTGCCCGGTTCGCTCGCGACCCAGATCCTTCCTCCATACGTTTCGACGATCTCCTTTGCGATTGCCAACCCGAGGCCAACACTGCCGGGTGTGGCATCGGCAGTTCGTTTCACCTGAACGAACTTGTCAAAGATATTCTTGATATCCTCCGCCGCTATGCCGTGGCCTGTATCCTCCACTTCAATGAGGATGCCGTCCGGCTGTTCCCTGGCGCGCACCGTCACTCTTCCACCCTGACTTGTATATTTCAGCGCGTTGGTCACAAGATTGTTGATCACCCACGAGACCTGCTGTTCGTCGGCAATGAGTGTGGGGATATCCGAAGCGATGTCTGTCTCAAGGCGGATGCTCTTCTCCTGAAACTGCAGTTGGAGTGGCTTCAACGAGAACTCGATGACAGAACGAACATTCAGCTCCTCGTCCTTGAATTGCAGTCTCCCCGACTCAAGCTTCGAGAGCTGCAGCAACTCACGCGCAAGTTTCGTCAACCGATAACAATCCTCCCTCGTCGAGTCGATAAGTTCTTTCTGTCGCGGATTAAGAGCGCCGAGGATTTCCTGATTCAGGATGTCGATGCTCATGTTGATCGATGTAAGGGGTGTGCGGAACTCATGCGAGAGCGTCGCGATAAAATCAGACTTCATCCTGTCCAACTCTTTGAACTGAGTAACGTCCTGCAGCAGCGTGAGTACGCCGTACAGGTGCCCCTCCGTATCGAAGATCCTGGTCACCTTGGGGCGGAAGTAATGGTGTTTGTCCTCCCGTTCGAACTGGAGATAATTCACCTTCTCTGTTGTCGCATCTTCCCTGGGAGTACCGCCGCGCCCGTCTTGCGTTGAAGCCCCTCTGATCAGAGACATGATTCTCTCGTCTCGAATGATCGAGCTGACCGGAGCATCCACCGCGGATTGCGCGTCATGCCCGAACAAATCGGCCATCACGTTATTGATATGGAGAACCCTCATCTGCGCATCGGTCACGATGATCCCGTCGGAGATGCTCTCCACGATCGCTTCGGACTTTCGTTTCTCCGAGATGATCTTGTCGATATTCATTTGCTCGAACTGCCGCAGCCGCTCCGTCATCTTGTTGAACTCACGGCTGAGGTGTCCGATCTCGTCATTCGACAGGACGTCGATCTTCAGATCGAGCTGCCCCATGCCGATCTGTTTCACCCTTTCCGTCAATGCTTCCGCCGGTTTGATGAGTACCTTCGTCAGCCACGCTGTAGCAATGATGCTAAGGATGAGCGTAATGATGGATGCCATCATCGTGCCATAGGCAGTCTGGTTGGCGATGCTGTGGGTCCGGGCCTCGGCGTTGTACATCGCTGCCTGATTCAGCTCAAAGAGATTGAAGCACAACTCCCGCAAGCGATCCGAGACGGGACGGATCATCTCGAAGTAGTAATTCTTCGCGTGCAGGAAGGCACCCTGGGCGATCCTCTCCTTCATCGAATCGGCAACGGAGGTATAATGTCGGTAGACAAGCTGGATGGAGTCACGAAGTGTTGATTGTTGCGGCATGGTCGCCGGACCGAAGGCTTGTTCATACCAATAGAAGAAGAGCTCCTTGTTCTCCGTGAAGCCGCCCCCGATCGTCGGCTCCTCGCCCTGACTCGCATCGAGCAGCGCGTTGTCCTGCCGCTCAAGCGACTTGACCATGTTCTCTGCAGCGAGGACGCTCTGGTAGTTCTCACGGAGGATCGTGGCAACAGTTGTGCCGAGCGCGTAGAAGTTATAGATTGCCCAGAAACCGGCGGCAAGGTTCAGCCCCACCAGTATCGCAAATGTCCAGACGATCTTCGCACGGATGCTCTTTATCATAGGCCTAAAACCTTGAAATAAATGTAGCTGTCATGGGGGCGAAAGGCAAGTCGCTTCGCAGAGGTATCTGCTTTCCACCAAGCGGTTGAGAACCAGAATTGCGTCACCCTGAGGTTTTCATCTTGACTGCGTCAAGAATCTTCATGTACTTTGACACCTTCGACTCACAAAGAGCGTTCGCTCAGGGTGACGAATCGGTGGTCGCCCAGCCTCCATCGTCATCCTGAGCGACGAGCCCCGCTTTTGGGGGCGAG
>JACQVJ010000195.1 GCA_016209805.1 Ignavibacteriota bacterium | reverse complement strand
CCATCGGGGTCAGTAGGATAATACTGTACAAGCTCCTTCTCCGCTTCTTTCTTAATTTCAGCCCCAACCCTGCGCAACTCCCCGGCAAGTTCTCTACCGTGTCGGGGGATGTCTTCGAGGAGAACTTTGTTGATGAGACAAGCGACGGGGTTCAAGTCGCTGGCAAACGCATCGCATCCCAAACGAAGCGCCTCAAGAGGAATCGAGCCTCCACCGGCAAAGGGATCGACGACCAGAGGCGGCTCATCTCCATGTGCAGCTTTTACAAGTCCTCGCGCAATCTCAAGATGCAGCGGACTGGTGGAGTGGTCCCAGTTGGAAAACTCGGCTATGAACTTCAACAACAGCTCACGTATGGTTGAAGGCTCAAAGTTCAAGGTTGAAGGTTGATCACTTTGAACTTTGAACTCTGAACTCTTGAACACTCCTGAATATCGTTTTGCCAACAACTCCGCAGACTGCGTGAGAAACTCATTTGGACAATGCTCATCACACGGGTCGGGAAGGAGGAGTCCCAAGAGTACAGAACGACACGCCGCCAGTGGTCGTCGTGCCCACCACAGGTGCAACGTCGAGGGATGTCCATGCCGGATGGATTTCTCTCTCGCCGATTGCTTGCTTACTTCGGCAATCGGGAAGTCAACTTCGATGAGGCGTTTGCATTCTTTGGGGATCACTTCACTTTGTTGCCTTTCGGACTGGGTTCTTTGACTGCTGTCGCCTCGACGTCGTCACCAACCGGCGTGAAGAGGTCAGGCTCGTGGGGGTGGAAGGCCTCACCTTCTCTCACTACTCGAAGCAATTCGGTTACGTTTGGCTTCCCGTCCTTATTTCCTCTCAGTGCTTTCGCCCCTCGCTCAAGGAAATAATGATTTCCCGCGGCTGAGACAGGAGGTTCAGCATACTCAACGACAAACAACGGTCGTCGCAACTTCAGAGCGGACTTACCTGCGGCGAACGTCCCACCGGTTGTCCCCGATTCAATCACGATCATGGCATCGGAGAGACCGCATATCGTCTCATTCCGCCTCATCGCATTATGAACAGCCCACGTCAAATGAGGGGGAAATTCCGAGAGAACAAGGTGGGAAGCATTGTTCAGTAGGTCACCCAATTCCTGTTTGGGCTTGAACTGAAGAATGCCTTCTGCGAGAACAAGCGTTGTTACACCGCCTGCTTCAAGCGCGCCCCTGTGTGCCGCAAGGTCAACTCCATGTGCGTAGCCGCTGACGACGTTGACGTTCTCTTTCGCAAGTGCAACTGCACACTCATGTGCCACCCGCAAGCCTTTCTCCGAAGCCTTGCGCGATCCGCAGAATCCGACACCCTTCTTCTCGATGAGTCCCAGGTTGCCCTTGACAAAAAGAACAGGAGGGGCGCTATCCTTGAGAACCTCTGCAAGTTTACTTGGATATCCTTCATTCGAACGAGCAAGAACCGTCACCCCATGTCGGATGACTTCATCATACGTTCTACTTTGTTCCGTCCGAGCACGTTGGATCGACTCGGCAATTGCAGGCTTCACACCAAAGATCTTTGCCATTTCAGAGACCGGGAGGAAGATAAACTCCTCAGGTGGGATGCCGGTGACCTTCATGCGGTCAAGGAGTTGCCCAAAGGTCTTGGTGCCAAGACCTTTCACCTCCATCAGTTTCAGTATGGCAAGATCACGGTTCATTGGTTGTCTGTATCCCGCCACGACTTCACGCAAGTAAGACTGAGTACTTGAATAGCACCGGCCTGTTTCAGCGCACGCGCAACCGCCCAAATGGTCGAGCCGGACTGGTACAGGTCGTCGATGAGTAGCAATCGCTTGCCTTTGACCCATGGGTGGATCACAAGAGCTTTCGCGATTGCCGGTATCTTCTGATCAACCGGAAGAGCCTGGGCCTTTGCCGTATCTTGTGATTTGGTCACGAGCCGAATGCCGTTTGGTTTGCCAATCATTGCCGCAACACGCTCTACCAAAACAGAGGGAAGGTGGAATGTTTTTGATGGGTTTGGAGGAACGGCAGCGATCGCATCGATGCCGTTGTACAAGGGATGCCTGTTGCAGAAGCTGGCCATTGATGCTGTCAGTTCTTGAATTGCCGACTCTTCAGCAAACTCCTTTGCATGGTACTCGGGTTGTCCAAACTTTGTGTACACCTTCTCCTGCGTCTCATCGTCAAGTTGATAGTTGAAATCCAATGCAAAACACTGATCCAACTCGTCCGTGAAATGTTTCTTCAAATGTTCATTGAGCTTCAAGATAATATGTGCCTTGAATAACTCAAAAAGATTCCGCAGTCGCGCCCAATCACCCATCGGGAGATCGATTGTTGCTTCGCAAGCCCCTTTTTGAATCCTTGTGAAATTGAAAGGAACGTGTGGGAAGCACTCCTGTACGATGGGTGCATACGTATCGCACATATAGATTTTGATATGCCACCGGTCAGCTGCACCCGCAGGGATCATTGAATACGAATACATCCGATAGCGGGACATGTTCTCCTATCCCTGCTGTGGTAATAGGTTCATATGTCGTTCCCGTATTTCTGTGGTGGCTCACTTACTTTCCACGTATCACCCACCGAACGGACGCTCAAGGTGTAGTGGGCAACCTTCTTTACTTCATGCCACGGTTTGGCGGCAGGATCTCTCTCAGTAATGAGTCGAGGCGAATCTGAGCCGCAATCAACCACAACATAAAGCCAGTAGCAATCCCGCCTATCCTCGGCGATCCGGTGTTCGTTGGGCGTGAGAAGTATTGTGCCTTCGGGTGCACCGAGACCCTTTACTTCAATAAGCCGCAACTCACCCGATCGTGTGTTGAGGCTTGTAATATCGTAGCCAAGGTCCTGCTCGTGCACATCCGTGACAACTCTTCCTTCACCTTGTTCATGTTCTATTGCTATGCGCATCGCAATCTCTTCGGTCTTCTTGTTCGGCTTGAGGTTGTTGATCTCAGGCT
>JACQVJ010000218.1 GCA_016209805.1 Ignavibacteriota bacterium | reverse complement strand
TCGAGCACCATCCACTCCGGTCGGTTGAGGGGTCCGTCTTCGCGCTCGCGAAACGCTTCAACCACTCGCAATCGCTTCAGAGCATCCTGCTTCTTCTGAACCGAGGTCTCTTCAAGAATCTGTGCGCGTAACTCGGCAGCAAGAGTCGCAACGTCAACCTGCTTCAACAGATCCTTGATCGCCTCTCCGCCGATTTTCGCAACGAACCTGCGCTTGTCGGTGGGCTCCAGGTCATCGTTGTTCTCGGGAAGTGTTGAGAGAATCTCAAAGTATTGCTCCTCGGAGATCAGATCCTTCTTCTGAAGACCGGTTGTCCCGGGATTGATGATGATGTAGGATTCATAATAAATAACCTTCTCCAGGTCTTTCGTCGTCATCCCGAGGATGTAACCAATCTTCGAGGGAAGCGATCGGAAATACCAGATGTGCACGATGGGCACCGCCAACGCAATATGTCCCATGCGTTCACGACGAACGCTCTTCTGAGTTACCTCCACGCCGCAGCGATCGCAAATGATCCCGCGATATCGGATGCGCTTGTATTTCCCGCAGTGACACTCCCAGTCGCGCACCGGCCCGAAGATTTTTTCGCAGAACAATCCGTCCTTCTCCGGACGAAAGGATCGGTAGTTAATTGTCTCAGGCTTCGTCACTTCGCCATGTGACCGGGCGAGGATCATGTCCGAAGATGCGAGGCTGATCGTGATCTTCGTGAAGTTTTTTCTCGCTTCCCGCTCGTGTTGCATGAATGCCATTGTTCCTCCAGTCTGTAAGAGAGGTGATCCCCGGAAGGATCACGCGTTACATATCAGCCCGTCAAAAGACGAACTGGCAACAGAATCAATCCAGTTTCACATCCAATCCAAGACCCATAAGCTCACGGACGAGAACGTTGAATGATTCCGGAATGTTGGATTCCGGAAGGTTCTCGCCCTTAACCACCGCTTCATATACTTTTGCGCGTCCGGTAACGTCGTCACTTTTTACCGTGAGCATTTCCTGCAGCACGTGTGAGGCGCCATAACCTTCAAGAGCCCACACTTCCATCTCACCGAAACGCTGTCCGCCGAACTGTGCCTTTCCACCGAGAGGCTGTTGTGTGATGAGTGAGTACGGCCCAATCGACCGGGCGTGGATCTTATCGTCAACCAGGTGCGAGAGCTTGAGCATGTAGATATGTCCGACAGTTACCTCCTGATCGAACTTCTCGCCAGTGCGTCCGTCGTACAGCACAGTTTTGGAGCTCTCATTCAGCTTTGCTTCCTTAAGCTGGTTCTGCACGTCCTCCCATGTCGCACCATCGAAAATCGGAGATGCGAACTTCACGCCGAGTTCGCTCGCCGCCCAACCCAGTGCAGTTTCATATAACTGACCGAGGTTCATGCGCGAGGGAACCCCGAGGGGGTTGAGGACGATATCTACTGGAGTGCCATCCGGAAGGAACGGCATATCGGCCACCGGCACAACGCGCGATACGACACCTTTGTTACCGTGACGGCCGGCCATCTTGTCTCCGACGGAGAGCTTCCTCTTCTTGGCAACATACACTTTGGCCAACTGCACGACGCCCGGCGGCAATTCGTCCCCAAGCTGGATCTTATTCTTTTCGTGCCTGAACTCTTCTTCAATGCTTGTCAGGCGATCGAAGTAGTTCGTGAAAATCTTGTTGATGACATTGTTCTTGCGTTTGTCTTCGACCCAGTCTGCAGAGTAGTCGAGTTTTTCGATATCCTCATGCGTCTGGAATGTGTTTTCCTTGAACTGCGTTCCGCTGCGAAAGACGATGTTTCCCTCTGTGTCGCGTACACCGATCGACTTATCTTCGGCGAGAAGCTGATCAAGTTTTTTTGCAAGACGCTCGCGCAATTCAGTCACGATCTTTCGTCGGTGCCTGTCAAGCGCGTCACTGCGGCGCTTGTCTTCCTTCTTCGATTCGGCATCCTTCTTCTTTCGGCTGAAAAGCTTGGTAGCGATGACGATCCCTTTCATTCCAGGAGGCGCCTTCAATGAAGCATCCTTCACATCACCGGCCTTCTCACCGAAGATTGCCTTCAATAACTTCTCCTCAGGCGTCGGGTCCGACTCGCCTTTCGGGGTGATCTTTCCAATCAGGATGTCACCCTCGACCACTTCGGCCCCGATTCGCACGATACCGTTCTCATCGAGGTCCTTGGTTGCGTCTTCGCTGACGTTCGGGATTTCCCGCGTGAGCTCTTCCTCACCGCGTTTCGTGTCGCGAACCTGGAGCTCGAACTCTTCAATATGGATCGAGGTGAATACATCCTGCGAAACGATCCGTTCGCTGACGATGATAGCGTCCTCAAAGTTGTACCCACGCCAAGGCATGAATGCCACAAGGACATTCCTGCCGAGCGCCAATTCGCCCCCGTCCGTTGCTGGACCATCGGCCAGCACATCCCCCTTCCGCACTCGGTCACCCGGCTTGACGATTGCGCGCTGATTGATGCAGGTGTCCTGATTTGTCCGGAAGAACTTCGTCAGTTTGTATTCGACGCGACGCTTATCGTCAAACGAGATAAGTGCCTCCGTGCTGTTCTCATCGATATCGTACAGGACAACGATCTTGCTCGCATCGACGTAGTCCACAACGCCGCCACGCTCAGCAACGATGAGCGTTCGTGAGTCGCGTGCAATCTTCTCTTCGAGTCCTGTACCCACCAGCGGCGCTTCAGGCCGCAAGAGAGGCACCGACTGGCGCTGCATGTTCGAGCCCATCAACGCGCGATTTGCGTCGTCGTGTTCAAGAAACGGGATCAACCCTGCTGCCGCACTTACGATCTGGTTCGGCGCGACGTCCATGTACTGGATTTCCTCAGGTTTCACAACCGGGAAGTCACCCTGATACCGGGCCTTGACGCGATCGTTCACAAAATGTCCCTTATTGTCGAGAGGGGCATTTGCCTGGGCAATGATAAAGCTGTCTTCCTGCTCTGCATTCAGGAACTCGATCTCCTCGGTCACACGACTGTTTTTCACCTTCCTGTACGGAGTCTCAATGAAGCCGAACTCGTTTACACGCGCATGAATACAGAGTGATGATATCAATCCGATGTTCGGACCTTCAGG
>JACQVJ010000189.1 GCA_016209805.1 Ignavibacteriota bacterium | reverse complement strand
GTGTTATGAGTGAGTTAACGAGTATGACCTTTCTCTCGCCCTCTTCACTACTTCAACGACCCTTCCGATTGTGTAGCCAATTTCTTCTTCAGTGGTGAACCTGCCCAACCCGAACCGTATGGATGCGAGAACTTCATCATCCGATAGACCCAGAGCCCTGAGCACATGAGACGGCTCAGGTGATGCGGAACTGCATGCTGATCCAGACGACACGGCGATGTCCTTCATGTCCATCATCAATCTATCCGCCTTTGTTCCGACGAACGTGATGTTGGCGTTCTGAGGGAGTCGCTCCGTCGGATGTCCGTTGATTTGAATCTCGTCCAACTCGCGCTTCAGAGCCTCCACAAACGTGTCGCGAAGCCTCGCAAGACGATCGGCATCGCCCTTCATCTCGCGCGCTGCAATCTCAGCAGCCTTACCAAAACCGACAATGGCGGGAACGTTCAATGTACCGGAACGATACCCGTGCTCGTGTCCACCGCCATCCAACTGAGGCGCCACCTTGACTTTCTGACGCACATACAGCGCACCGACCCCCTTCGGTCCATACATCTTATGAGCACTGAATGACATCAGGTCGATCTTCATTCTCTCAACGCCCACAGGTATCTTCCCCACTGCCTGCGTTGCATCCGTATGGAATAGCACACCGCGCTCTCGACACACATTCCCAATCTCCTCAATGGGAGCAATCGTCCCAATCTCATTATTTGCAATCATCACGGTCACAAGGATCGTCGAAGGGGCAATCGAGCTCCTGATCAGATCAACTGAAACCAATCCATTGGTATCGACGGGAAGATACGTGATGCTGAAACCATACTTTTCAAGTCGCTTGCAAGTATCCAAGACCGCCTTGTGCTCTGTTGCAACCGTGATGATATGTCTCCCCTTGGAAGCATACGCTTCTGCCACTCCTTTAATCGCAAGATTGATCGACTCGGTCGCGCCGCTTGTAAACACAATTTCTTTCGCGTCGCATTCGATCAACCGTGCAATTTCACCGCGCGCCTTTTCTACAGCCGCCTCGGCACGCCACCCATACTCATGCTGCTTGCTTGCTGCGTTGCCGTACAGCTCGCCGAAGCATGGCAGCATCGCATCAACGACTCGTGGATCAACTTGCGTGGTCGAGTGATTGTCGAGGTATATCGGGAGTTTCATCACACGATCTCCATCAGCGTCATGCTGTTGAATGCCTGCTCGATGTTTGCCTGCACTTTGTGGAGCGGCGACTTGATCGTACACACCGAAAACACTCCGCAGCTCTCGGGCCCCTCGGACATGCATTGCGCAATCATCGGTAGAGTCCCCTCGATGGCGTTGATCACTTTCGATACGCGGATCTCACTCGGATGCTTTGCCAACGTGTAACCACCCCGAACACCCTGATGTGATACGATCAATCCTGCCTTGCTCAATTTCTGAAGAACCTTGGCGAGGAGTTCATAGGGAATATGATACCGGTCAGCGATCTCCTTTGCCGTTACCAATTCCCCATTTGATCGCGTGGCGACGTGTCGGATCGCTATCAGTCCATACTCCACTTTTTTCGACAGGCGCACCATTTAATATACGACTCTTTCAGTCCTATTTTGAGTCAACAAAAAATGCATTCTCGAATGCATATCCTTCAACGTGGTGTTACGCGTTACAGTTCCTCTGTTCGATGATTCTTCAATGCCACGGTGAAAATATACTCATTGCGTCAGAGAAAGTCAATTGCACGGTTGACCGCTGTCTCGTATAAATTGTAAGAACGAAACCAACGCTGATAAACACAATAGAAACACTCATGCCCTTCAGCAGACGCAAATCCTCACATTGCATCCCATTCGTCCTTTCGGTATCATGGAACGGAATTGTTTGATACCATTTCAAATCCCCAGACTTCAATGATTGCCATTGCAGCTGAATCACTCTCCAAAACATACACAACCGGACTTGTTCGCAAACAACGAATCAACGCTCTCATAGATTTCTCCTTGCACGTCGAAGCTGGGCAGATCTTCGGCCTGCTCGGACCCAATGGAGCAGGCAAAACCACCTTCATCAAAACCCTCTTATCGCTCGTCCATCCAACTTCGGGGAAAGTCCACGTGTTGGAGACAAGGCTTCCCAACACGAGAATTCGATCTCGCATCGGCTACCTGCCGGAAAACCATCGCTTTCCCGGATACCTCACAGGTGAACAGGTCTTGCTCTACTTCGGCCAACTGAGTGGAGTGGGGAGATCTGACGTGAAGTCACGGATCACACCGTTACTCGAACTTGTCGGCATGAGTCAATGGCGCCGGATGAAGGTCCGCCGCTATTCAAAAGGGATGATGCAGCGGATCGGACTGGCTCAGGCACTCATCAACGATCCGGAAGTGATATTCCTCGATGAGCCCACGGATGGTGTCGACCCCGTTGGAAGAAAGGAAATCCGCGACATCCTCCAGAACCTGAAACGCCAGGGAAAAACCATCTTCCTCAACTCCCATCTTCTTTCGGAAGTGGAGCTGATCTCCGACAGAGTCGCCATACTCGATAAAGGGAGACTGCTGACAACCGGAACAGTGGACGAGCTCACGGCGGGTGGCTATCAATATCAAATCGGCATCGAAGGGACGCTCGCCGATACTGTTCGGAATGAAGCTTCGGCAATGGTCATGAACATACAAGT
This sequence comes from Ignavibacteriota bacterium, assembly GCA_016209805.1. Lineage (GTDB taxonomy): Bacteria > Bacteroidota > Ignavibacteria > UBA10030 > UBA6906 > JACQVJ01. The sequence goes on along the minus strand of JACQVJ010000189.1, from coordinate 2,114 downwards.
GAATGGAAATACACTTTCTGCCGAACTAAAGACAACCGCAGAACTGAACCGGTTGATCGACCTTCTACGCAGAAACAATATCCCCATCACCTCGATTATCAAGAAGCGTGACACACTGGAAGACTCGTTCATTAACCTTATCAAGCGCGAGGTGGCGTCATGAAGATTCTCGTGCTTATTCTCTACACGTTTCGTGAGCTTCTCTCCCGCGCAACACTTGTTGTCCTCGCGGGCATTTCAACTCTCGTCATTGCTCTGACAATGCTCAGTATCTCGATGAGCGAATCATCTGAAGGGGTTACGCTCCAAATGTTCGGCAACCCGATTAGTCCGCCACTCCCGGCTGATGCCGTCGGAGAGTTCGTCCGCACATCACAAGTAGGGCTCTCAAAAGGGCTGTTCATTGGAATCATCTTCCTCGGCGTGTTCGCAACAGCGGGGATCGTCCCTGCCACACTTCGCAAAGGAACGATCGACCTCTACCTCTCCAAACCTCTCGGTCGGTGGGAATTGCTTCTTGGCAAGTGTCTCGGCGCAATTGCAGTCATGTTCGTGAACGTGCTCTACTTCATCGGGGCAATCTGGTTGACGTATGGTGTTAAGGTGGGTGTCTGGAACTCAGGCTTCCTCTTTTCGTCCTTCAGCATCACGTTTGTGTTTGCGTGTTTGTATTCTCTCATCGCATTCCTTGCAGTGCTGTCCCGTGGCTCTCCGATTCCAATCATCGGAGCATTTCTGTATCTTTTCGTGATTGGCGGACTGCTCGAGAGCAGGGAACAGGTGTTGTACCTGATCTCCGAAAACACTCTGTACAGAAGTCTCATCGATGGTTTGTATTATGTCATGCCGCAGATCTCGGCGATGCAGGCTGGCATCACCAATCAGATCATGGAGACATCGATTAACTGGAAGCCGTTTGTTCAGTCAATACTCTCAGCAGGACTATTCTTCGGAGTAGGAGTTGCCGTGTTGAGCAGGAGGGATTTTTAGGAAAGGAAAGAAGAGGTTCAACGTTCAGGATGCTTTGACTTTTTGACTTTTGATTTTTGACTTTTGATTTTTTTCTCCGATGTCCACAAATCTAAAACTTGAAGACCTTCAATCACCGATCCTCTCCGGTGGAAAGACCGATGAACGGTTCCGGACTGTTGGAGTAATTGGACTTGGCGTGATGGGACAGGGGATCGCGGAAGCTGTTGCGGGGACAGGCATTGAAGTGATCGCTGTCGAAAAGAATGAAGTCCGAGCCAAGGCAGGGATGGAGGGACTTGCCAAAGCCATTGATCTTGAAATCAAGAGATGGGGAAAGACGAAGGCTGACAAGCAGGCCATTCTTTCGAGAGTGAGGGCAACGACGAACATTGCAGAGCTCAGGAACTGCGACATCATCATCGAGGCTGTGGACGAAAGCTTTGAGCTTAAGAGACAGCTGATTGAAGCATTTTACTCTGTAGGAAAGGATGACGCGGTGTTTATCTCCAACACCGCGACTCTGAGTCTTACAAAGCTGGCGCAGTCCAGCAAGCGTCCCGACCGTATCGTGGGGATGCACTTCCTGAATCCCGTCCCCAGCGTTCCGCTGGTTGAAATCGTGAGAGGGATGAACACCTCAGACGAAACATATGCGCTGGTCAAGGCGTTCGCCCAGCGCATCGGGAAAACGCCGGTCGAGGTATTTGAGTATCCGGGTTTCATCACTACTCGAACGATCCTCCCGATGCTCAACGAGGCGATGCACGTCCTGATGGAGGGGATCGCCTCTGCAGACGACATCGACACCGCCATGAAACTTGGTTACGGAATGCAAAAGGGTCCTCTCGAGATGGCCGACTCCATCGGTCTGGACGAAGTGTTGATGTGGATGGAGACACTTTTTCACGAGCTCGGTGAGCCGCGTTACCGCCCCTGTCCCCTTCTCCGTCGCATGGTGCGTGAGCGAAAGCTCGGAAAGAAAGTGGGACAGGGTTTCTTTCGATACGACTCGGACGGCAAGAGGATAGTCGAGACCGCACTGGAAAAACGCAGCCGCGGATGAAGGGGGACATCGATGCGTCTTTGTGGGGGACCAGGGTGAAATTGAATGTATCCGAAACATTGTGCATCTTGGAGAAAAT
>JACQVJ010000188.1 GCA_016209805.1 Ignavibacteriota bacterium | reverse complement strand
GTTTATAGTACTGGGTATTATCCGTTATCTGGGCGTCACTGTGAAGCACCTTTTTGGGAATCACTCAAAGCTTGAGGATGAAGAGTCGGTAGAACCTACGAGAATTGATTATTAGCAAGGCTCAGCGTGTACCTCTCTAAAATACGTGTGACACTACGAAAGTCGATCCTCGATCCACAGGGCAAGGCGGTCGAACACGCAATCGGTTCGTTGGGACTGCTTGGCGTAGGAGAAGTGCGGATGGGAAAGTATATCGAATTGAAAGTAGATAGTCGTAATGAAACTGCGGCGAGAAATACCACAGAGGAGGTGTGCAAGAAACTCCTTGCCAATCCCGTCATGGAAGACTATCATTTCGAGATTGAAAAACTTCCATGAATACCGCGAAGGTGAAATTCGGCGTGGTGGTGTTTCCGGGATCCAACTGCGATCACGATGCCTATTATGTCTGCAAGAAGATCTTCAGGCAGGACACCGTATTTCTCTGGCACAAGGAAGCGGATCTTAAGGACGTCGACGTGGTGATCCTTCCGGGCGGCTTCTCTTATGGGGACTACCTTCGATGCGGTGCCATTGCCCGCTTCTCACCCGTGATGAGCGAGGTTGTGCGTTTTGCGAACCGTGGAGGAACAGTGCTTGGAATATGCAACGGTTTTCAAATACTGCTTGAGGCTGGTTTGCTTCCTGGGGTGCTCCTCCGAAATGCGTCGCTCCAGTTTGTGTGCAAGTTTGTGAACATCAGAGTCGAGAACGCAGGCACCCGCTTCACCAACGGATGCACCGAGGGTGAGGTGCTGCAGATCCCCGTCGCCCATGGTGAGGGGAATTATTTTGTTGATCACGATACGCTGAAGCATCTGGAGGACAACAACCTCATCGTGTTTAAGTATAGTGATGCGGACGGCCGGATTACCGATTCCGCGAACCCGAATGGATCGCTCGCGAACATTGCGGGGATCGTCAACCAGGAGGGGAATGTTACGGGAATGATGCCCCATCCGGAGCGAGCATCAGATCCACTGCTTCGCCATATTGACGGACAGAAGATTTTTAGATCACTGATCGAATCGATCATCTCTCGGGTCGAGGGGGACGTTCCCACGTACGCCGAGATCGGAAGGAGTTGAGACTATGCCAAACCTGGGTCCAATGGAGATTATCCTCATCGTGTTAGTAGTGCTGATTTTCTTCGGCGCAAAGAAAATTCCTGAGCTTGCACAGGGGCTGGGGAAAGGGCTTCGTGAGTTCAGAAAAGCAACCCGTGAGGCCGAAGAAGACCATAGTGGGGGGGAAAAGAAAATAGAAGACAAAGGGACAAAAAAGGATGTTTGAAAACATCGGCGGCACGGAGCTTCTTGTCATACTCTTTGTCGTGTTCATTTTCTTCGGTCCCAGAAAACTCCCTGAACTCGGAAAGAATCTTGGGAAAGGGATCCGTGAGTTCCGCAACGCGATGCGAGGCATCCAGCAGGATCTTGAGAAGACCTCAAAAAACGATTAAGAATCCTTTCTCACCGAACCGCGGTGGATGAAGCGTTCACCGCACCATGACTACACGAGCGCAGCGAGCAATCCATTGAAGCGACACGCAACGTTCGATGCCACGCGCAAGGCGATCGAAGCGGGCACCACAACATGTGAACGCGTCACAACAGAGTACTTGGAAGCGATCGAGAAGGGAAAGCGGTTGAATGCTTTCCTTTCCGTGTTTCTGCAAAAGTCTCTGGAGAGGGCGCGTGCGATTGACCGCAAGATTGCGGAGGGGACCGCAGGAAAACTTGCAGGGATGGTTGTTGCGATTAAGGACGTCCTTTGTGTAAAGGATGAGCTGGTGACGTGCGGATCGAAGATCCTCGAGGACTTTGTCTCATTATATGATGCGACGACGGTTGCGCGGTTGCAGCAAGAGGACGCCATCGTAATCGGGAAGACGAACCTGGATGAATTTGCCATGGGCTCGTCGACTGAGAATTCAGCCTTCGGTCCCGTTCTCAATCCTGTTGATGAAACAAGGGTTCCCGGTGGATCAAGCGGGGGGTCGTGTGTTGCCGTTTCGGCAGGCATGTCGCACACGGCGCTCGGCACAGACACCGGCGGCTCGATCCGGCAGCCGGCAGCGTTCTGTGGTGCGGTTGGGTTGAAGCCGACCTATGGACGGGTATCGCGATACGGACTTGTTGCCCTGTCGTCTTCATTCGATCAGATCGGTCCGTTTGCCAATTCAGTTGCCGATGCAGCGCGAGTCCTGCAAGTGATCGCAGGGCGTGATGAATGTGATTCAACAAGTGTCGATGTTCCTGTTCCAGATTACCTATCCGCTCTCACCAAAAACGTGAAAGGGATGAAGATTGGCATCCCCAAAGAAGCCTTCGGAGAGGGTCTTAATGACGAAGTACGTGCAGCAATTGAAGAATCAATCGACTCGTTGCGTGAGGCAGGCGCTACCATACACGAAGTCGAGTTACCTCACTCGGAGTACAATATTTCCACCTATTACATTCTCATGACCGCTGAGGCATCTTCCAACCTTGCGAGATACGACGGAGCGCGATACGGATACCGGGCAGCGTCAGTGAAGAACCTCACGGACATGTACGTCCGCTCACGGAGCGAGGGGTTTGGCCCGGAAACGAAACGCCGTATTATGCTCGGGACCTATGTTCTCTCCTCCGGCTATTATGAGGCGTATTATCGAAAAGCACAGAAAGTCCGCAGGCTGATACAGAATGATTTCTTTAATGCGTTTAAGAAGGTGGATTGCCTCCTGATGCCGACAGCGCCGACGACAGCATTCGGTGTCGGCGAGAAAATAGACAATCCCCTCCAGATGTATCTTTCCGACATCTATACCGTTTCAGCAAACCTCGCGGGAGTCCCTGCAATCAGTATTCCGTGCGGAACAGACAGCAAGCGCCTGCCAATTGGAGTGCAGGTGGTCGGAAGGCACTTTGATGAAGAGACAATTCTGAAAGTGGCGGATTTTCTGGAAAAGAATTGATGAGATTCTTCGCGAAAACGTTCAACCACAACGAACGGTGGCGCCATGGATGCAATGAGCAATGCGGTTGTTGGTCTGGTCTTTCTATCTCTTTCTGCCGCTGGAACGTTCCTCATGTTCAAGCTGTGGGG
>JACQVJ010000018.1 GCA_016209805.1 Ignavibacteriota bacterium | reverse complement strand
CAATGTGGGCCGTGGTCGATGAGATTGCAACCCGGCGACCGTGGAAGGAGGAACAACGGAAGTATTTTCATCTGGCTGCTGCGCGACTTCATGAACGCATCGACCAGGCCGTGGCCGATTTCGATTCGGCAACATATCTCGAGCTCCAACAAAAACTGCAAGTCGCCAGGGATTCGCTCAACAGTCCCACCTACTCGCGTTTTCTTTCAGAGTACAATGATGTGCTCGAGAAGATCAACGACGAGACGCGCGAGTTCCAGTTTGCCAAGAGCAGGGGTGACGAAGCTTACTATTTCTACAAGAAATCACTTCGCGAAGGACATGAGGACGTTGGTGAGAAAAGGAAGCTTGAAGAGAACGAAGCTCAGATGGCTACCCATCAGGCTGCCATCCAGCGGCTTGAGGTTTCGCGTGATTTCCTTTTCGAGACCGTGAATGCATACCGTCTGAACCTCAAAAGCGTCCAAAACGAAATCGCGGACTTGCACAAGAATATCGAGAAGTGGGAGATCAAGCTCCGCCGGATCAATCACGCGAGCATTGAGATAAAGCAGGTGATGATGTTGGATTACGATCGCAATCCGTTTGGTGATCCGAAAGCTCGTGTTGATCGATGCCAGACCTGTCACCTCGGATGGAATGATGATTTCATGGAAGATGCGCCTCAGCCTTTTGCGCAGCATCCTCTTCCGGAGCTCCTTCAGCTGCACAATCCTGAGAAATTCGGCTGCACGCCCTGCCATCGAGGACAGGGCCCCGCACTTACAGCCGGATTTGCGCACGGAGATGGCGACCACTATTGGGAGAATCCGTTGTTGCAGGGGAAGGAGGTCTTCGCGTCTTGTAATGAATGTCATGAGCACCAGAGCAGTCTGGGATTTGCAGATGAGTTTACGAAAGCCAAACGTTTGGTCATTGAATCGGGCTGCCACGGATGCCACGAAATCAAAGGGTACACAGATCTGCCCAAGATTGGTCCCGAGCTCACGAGAATCGGACACAAAACAAGGGCTGACTGGATATTCCGATGGTTGAAGAATCCCAAGGAGTATAATCCGCACACCCGAATGCCGAACTTCCTGCTGACTGACGAACAGGCAGAAGCGGTAACGGCATATCTGGTGGATGTATCGCGGAACGATCAATTCAGCTATCCGACAGGTCTCTATGCAGGCGGCGAGGTGAGGCGTGGAAAGCAAGTCGTCGAAACAGTTGGATGTCTGGCATGTCACGTCGTCGGTGATGAGACCAAGGTGCGCGAGATCCGTGGAACCAGTTACGATATTGCCCCTGAGCTTACTCGTGTGGGAAGCAAGGTAGGTCCCGACTGGGCATACGATTGGGTGAGAAATCCGAGACATTACAATCCCACCACCAAAATGCCGAGCCTTCGACTGACCGATCAGGAGGCGAAGGACGTTGTTTCTTACCTGATGAGCTTGAAGGATGAAAGAAGGCACGAGCAGAAAGCGCTTGATGTTTCTTCGGCCGCAGTCATCAAGAGGGGAGAGAGCGTCATTCGAGAGTTCGGTTGCAACGGCTGTCATGTGATTCGTGGTTTTGAAAAGGAAGGGAGGGTGAGTGTTGCTCTCTCGAACTTCGGTCGGAAGAAGGTTGAGGAAATGGACTTCGGGGACACCGATGTGCCGCATACCTGGCACGATTGGGTCTACAACAAGCTCAAGAACTCACGCGTTTTTCAAACGGATCGTATTATCCAGAAGATGCCGGTTTTCTCTTTCACCGGCGAGGAGATAACGCTCTTGAGGATGTTCCTTCTTGCCGAAACCAAGGATGAACCCGATGCGCAGTATGTCCATACGTTTGACAGGAAACAGCGGAACATCGAAGCGGGTCGTCGCGTTGCTATCATGTACAATTGCCAGCAATGCCATCAACTTGAGAAGGATGGAGCGTACATTGGGGCACTGTTGGATGATCCGGCATTTCTTCCTCCGATTATCACAGGAGAAGGGAAAAAAGTTCAAGAGCCGTGGCTGCATAGTTTCTTGAAGAACCCAACACAGGTCGGCCAACCTAACTCGATCCGTCCATGGATCCTCACACGAATGCCGACATTCCAGTTCACGGAAGATGAGATCAACAAACTGACAAAGTACTTTCTCGGACTGGGCAATCAGGAGCTTGAGTTGCGCGATTACACCGCATATCGGCCTGATCCACTTTTGCTGCCTGTGGGGAAGGAGATATTCACCGACTTTCAGTGCTTGAAATGTCATCCCGCGGGGAATGTTGTGGTAACACCAGGGGAAGGGAGTACGGCGGACCTTGCCCCTAACTTGACCAAATCACGCGATCGGCTGAAGCCGGAGTGGATTGTTGAATGGCTCGCAGATCCAGGCAAGCTGCAGGAAGGTACACGCATGCCAACCTTCTGGCCCGACGGCCAATCTCCGTTGCCGGATGTCCTGGGCGGTGATGCCCAAAAACAAATGATGGCCGTGAGGGATCACCTTATCAGTATCGGTCAGCCCCCGCGACCAGTTGTCACCTCACGATGATTATATTCAATCTCTTACACTCACATTCAAAAAGCGGAGATACAAGAATGGTTAAGATGAAGGTGTTGATGGTGGGTACGCTTGCAGTGTTTCTCACCTGTGGTGCACTTGCAGGTGACATAACAGGTAAGGTTTCGTTTGAAGGCGCACCACCAAAGTCTGCGAGACTAAAGATGAATGCCGATCCTGTGTGTATGAAGGCTCACAAGGAGACAGTATTTGGAGAAGAGGTCGTCGTCAACAGCAACGGTACGTTAAGAAACGTGCTCGTGTTCGTGAAGGATGGTCTTCGTGGGAAGAAATTCGATGCGCCCGCGACCCGGGTTGAGTTTGACCAGGAAGGTTGCGTCTACAAGCCCCATGTTCTGGGTATTCAGACGGGTCAGGAACTCCTCGTAAAGAACAGTGATCCGACACTTCACAACGTCCATTCACTTTCGAAAGAGAACCCGCAGTTCAATGTTGCCCAACCGAAGAAAGGAATGACACTGACCAAGAAATTCGAGAAACCCGAAACCTTCAAGGTAAAGTGCGAAGTCCACACGTGGATGGGGGCGTATATCGGAGTGTTCGCTCATCCGTTCTATGCAGTCACCGGCGATGATGGGACATTCGATCTCAAGAAACTCCCGGCCGGTGATTACACGATTGAAGCCTGGCATGAGAAATATGGTTCACAAACGATGACCGTGAAGGTTGGAGCGACGGGTGCGGTGGCGGCCGACTTCAAATTCACAGCAAAATAACCCACAGAAAGGAACGTGGCATTGGATCACGAAACGAAGCACGGCGTCGTCACTGCACATGCGCCTCACGCCGTTCATCACGAGGCCGAACACCACGAGCCGGGCT
>JACQVJ010000194.1 GCA_016209805.1 Ignavibacteriota bacterium | reverse complement strand
GCGCTGGGCGGAGAGAAACTCATACCGCCCTTTTTCGGTTGTGTACTCTTCATACGCTGCAAAGTTGATGTTGCCAAGGGATTTGACTTTGTCCCGAAGCGTCTGAATCTCTTCGCGGTGAGCTGCAAAATCGACAAACTCGTCGTCAGGATAGGCCTTGAGCTCGATCCGCATCTCGAACTCCTCCAGCGCTCGGGCTTTGATATGCTCAGCCTTCGCCTTAAGGTCTGCGATTCTTAACTCAAGGTCGTGCACTGACTTGAGTGAATCATCGTGCAGACGGCGTTCATCCTTGATTCTTAATTCGATGCGATGGATCTCGTTCCGGGCTTTCGTTGATTCTTCCTCCACGGTCGTTTTCCGCTGCTCGATAACCTCAAGCTGACGGCGAAGAACCTCGAGAGCCCCGGCGTTTTCCTCGACCATAGAATCTGCACTGCCGATCTCTGTCTGGGCATCTTTGATATCGGCGTCGCGCTTTTCGAGAGTTGCAACAATATCGGTGAAGGTTTCCTGCGCTCGTTTCAGCTCGTTATGCGCATTCTGGAGGTCTCCCTTAACGGTCACAATCTTAATGCTTAGGTCATTGACGGCCTTTGCGCGCTCGTTCCACTCCCGTTCAAGGGTATCGAGCTCCGATTGCAACGCACCAACCCCACGCTCCACCTCAGCCTTCTCCCCCCTCACCTTCCCCAATTCCGGCTCCGACACCGTCACAACATTCTGCAGTGAGGCAGCATCGATCGACAACGCCTCAATTTCTTCTTTGTTCTTCGCAATGATGTCGCCTGCGCGTTTCTTTTCGAATTCCAGCTGCGCAATCCTCATCTCGACCGCATGCATTTCTTTCTCTACTGCTTTTACAGCATCGCTGAAAGTACGGAGCTGGATCGAATCATGGGTGCGTTCAAGCTCTTCTTTCTTGCTTGCTAAACCAGCAAGCTGGTCGGTCAGTTGGGCAATCTGTCTCTGCGAGTCCTCGATCTGACGCTGCTTCCCAATCGTTCCCCCTTCGTCGTGTCGTTTGCTTCCACCCTTTGTAATGCCAACGCCCGTGGCAATCTCCCCTTCAAGTGTCACACAACGGACTCCGGGAAGACGTCTGATAATCCTCTGGGCCACCTCGCGCGTCTCCACAACCAGAACGCCGTCGAGAAGGAATCTGAACAATTGCGCGTACAGGTCATCATACCTTGCCAAATCAACTGCCCAGCCACACACCCCGCGGGCATTCGGCAACGTCCAGCGGGAACCCACGCGTGGCAATCGATTCAGACACACAAAAGTTGCCTTCCCTTTCTGCACGTCCTTCAGCAGCGAAATCGCCTCCTCTGCCTCGTTTACCGATTCAACAACCATCAGACTTGCAAGGTCGCCGAGGGCAGACTCGATCGCAGCTCGGTATCGTTCATCAGCGTGGACTGCATCGGCCACGGTCAGCCGATTGCGCGGAGTCCATCGATTGGTACTTGAGAGGAAGCGGACACTTTCCGAAAGCCCTTCGCGGCTTTCAATCAGCCCCTTGAGAAAATCAACGGTGGCGTGTTTGCGCTCGATCTCGCTTCGCTTCTCAAGCTCATTCCGTTTGAGCAGATCGAGCTTCTCCTGAATTTCCTTCTTGCGGGTTTCGGCATCGTAGTATCTTACCTCGGCCTCTGTAAAAGCCCGTCTAAGCTGCTTGTCCTCCGCACTCAGTTGCGCAATTTGCTCACCGATGCGAATGATCTCCTGTTCGTAAGCAACGTTCTCCTCAGCGGCATGCGTGACCCGACCATGAAGATTATCGATAAGACCCCTGTTCCGGTCGCGCTCCGTCTGCTTTTCAGCGATCTCGTGCACGAGCTGTATTGTGCGGTCGTTCATGGACTGCAACTCTGTCTTTTTCGCATCCAGACGACCCTCAAACTCGTGAAGTTCGGCCTGATGACGTTGAAGTTCCGAAGCAGTCCGCCCCTCCTCCGCCTCGAGTTCACCTATACGCTTCAGGAGATCTGCTTGGGCCGCTTCAAGCTGGTGCATTTCCGTGTTGAGCTCTACCTTCTCGGTCTCATATCGCATGACGTTATCCCGAAGAGCCTTGATTCGTTCGGCCGCAATGAGGTTCTGCTGCTCAACACGATTGATTTTTTCAAGCTGGATGCTTGCATCACGCTGGGTCTCCGCAAGTCGCCTCTCAACATCGGCCATCAGCGAGCGCAACTCGTCAAGATGGGTCTCCTCCTTCGTCAGGTCGACGTCGATTCGGTCCTTGTCAACATTGAGCGATGCAAGGCGCTCCTCTAGAGGCTTCATTCGCAGATGAAGCTGGGCAAACTCCCGCTCCATGAGGTCGACTTCCAGCGACCTCAGGCGGTTCTTCACATCGTTGTATTGTTCAGCTTTCTTTGCCTGGCGTTCGAGCGAGTTGACTGCCTTGTGGACTTCCAGCACGATGTCATTGACACGAACAAGGTCCGTCTGCACGCTTTCCAGCTTGCGATACGCCGCCTTGCGACGGTGTTTGTATTTGGTCACACCCGCTGCTTCTTCAAAAAGCCTTCTTCGTTCATCGGTCTTGTCGCTTAGAATTGTCTCAACCATCTTCAGCTCAATCACCGAATATGCATCCGGTCCCATGCCGGTGTCCATGAACAGGTCGAGTATATCCTTGAGTCTGCACGGAACTTTATTGAGCAGATATTCGCTTTCTCCGGAGCGATACACACGACGCCCGATCGTCACCTGTGTGTACTCCGACGGCAAAATACCTCTCGTGTTTTCAATAATGAGCGATACCTCCGCCATACCAAGAGGCTTGCGCTGTTTCGTACCGTTGAAGATGACATCTTCCATCTTGTCGCTGCGCAACGCGCTGTACCGCTGTTCCCCCAGAACCCACCGGATAGCATCAACGATATTCGTCTTGCCGCAACCGTTCGGCCCGACAATTGCCGAGATGCCGCTATCGAACGCCATGTTCACCTTCTGAGCGAACGACTTGAACCCGATAATCTCCAATTTCGACAGGTACATGCTATTGCGACCCGGTCGCGACATTGTACATGAATGTCAGATAGATCGATGCTGATTGAGTATAGTCGAGATAGAAATAGACAAGCGCCAGCACTCCGATCATCGAGAGAGTACCAAGGGCATAGACCTTCGCAGGGAACGCGTCGAAAACAATGGCGACACCTTTCATCAGGCGCAGGCCAACCCACAGATTGAGAACAACAAACAACGCCACTGCAGGAATCACGTACACACTGCTCTCCATCACCCTGTACACAATCATCCCGACGGGCACAAGCGTGAGCAATGGAGACGACGACCACATTGTCACTGAATACGCATGGAAAGGATAGATGCGTGCCTTGAAGAGAGGCGATATGAAAAGGACACAGGTTGCGGTCAACAACAGGATGGCAAACAAGAACAGAGAACAGTACACGATGAACTTCCACGGCTCCCAGATTAATCTGACGATCGTCTCCTTGATGTCATCATAGACAAGTAAGTAGGAGAGCAGATTATCCAGCACCCAGCTGTCCTTGAAATGATAGAAGATGCTGGAAAGTACTATCGCGGTCGCAGCGGATACCATCAGCCCAAGGAGGGTACTCAGGAATACCGGAACGATGCGTTGATCGCGGATATCAGCAAAGAAGTTATACGAATTCATGAGCGACCTGTTCAGACTTTCGCGGAACCGTCTGCTTGCGTTGTAGAGATATGCAGAACCAATCAACATCACCAGTCCGGAAAGAACATACACGATGGGAGCGCTGTGGCTGTAGTTCCCTGACGGTAAAGCGACAAACTTCTGCCCGTTGAAGATCGTTCGCACAGCCTCATATGCAAGACGCTTCTCACGAAGGTAGCTCACCAGCCCGCGAGTATGCATCCACGGATTGCCTGAGTTGACTCTCAGCGCAGGCCGGTCTCCTTTCCAGTCATTCAGTGCCCAGATGATCGCCCCGTCATAGTCAAGAGACTTCAGAGCGTCGAACCGCTGAATGTAAAACCGAGCCTGGGCCTCGTAAGAAAGCGGGTCACTATACCCATTCTGGTTCCCATCCTGAACCTCGGTGCCGAACTTCGAGAGAAAGACCGGCTGCATGGGATGCTTCTGCTTCCATGATTCGAGCGTTGACTTGAACCTCTTGATGTCTCGAACGTGAAGATTCAACGCAGCAATGTCCACAAGACCGGTACATTTGTCGTTGTCAGGCATCCTCGATCCAAAATACGTCGGTCTGGTGTCGAGACGCTTGGCGATTCGCACAAGGGAATCCACAAATACGCGGGCACGCAGCGACGAAGATTCAAACTCGTCGCCTATTCCCCATGCCAGCACCGATGGATGGTTCCTGTCCCGGAGAATCATTTCCTTCATCCGTCCAACGGCAAGTTCAATGTAGAACTCATCGGCGAGGATATCAGCGGGAACACCTACCACTGGCAGCTCTTCCATTGCCATCAACCCATATCGATTGCAGAGGTTCAACATGTATGGGTGTGGAGGATGGTTACCGAACCGCACGAGATTGGCGCCAAGCTGCTTCATGAGTATCACATCCTTCTCCATCTCCTCTTCTGTCAACGCACTCCCCCACGAAGGGTGTTCCTCGTTCCAGAGCACTCCCTTTGCCACAAAGCGCTTCCCGTTAAGCCTGATGTTGCCATCGATAATCTCGAGCCGTCGGATGCCGTAATTGACATCGTACTCATCGATAATGGTTTGCTCCCTCCCCACAACGCGGACAATGTAACACTTCACCAAATAGAGATCCGGCGAATCGGGACTCCAGATCTTCGGCTCCTGAATCTTGATGGAGGCTGGTGCATTCACCCACTGATGCCCATCGGGTTTGAGCGGCATAATCGCGCTCTTTGCAACTGATACCCCGGATATCTTGTCAACCAATTCGAAGGAAAAGCCGAAGGTCGTCTGTTTGCCTGGCACAGGAGTTTGCTGGGGAAGAGTCCCTTCCATGGTCGCCTGCACCGTCACGGTTGCCGATGTAAAGTTTCCGCTTAGTTCAGAATCGACCACTACATCGTTGATGTAGAATCGTGGTGTTGCGAGAATAAACACGTCTCGGAGGATCCCTCCGTAGTTGCGCCACCCCCACACATGGGATCGGATAGGTATCGTATTCCTCGCATCAAGCCTGTTGCTGACCAGAACATTGATGGAGTTTTCAGTACCCAACTGTAGAAACTCCGACGGTATTGTCTGGACGAATGTTGTATAGCCGCCCACGTGGTTTGTCAAAAAGTCGCCGTTGATGGTAACAGACGTGTTATAGTTGGATCCATACATCACGAAGTGGAAAAGATGGTTCTCAAGTTGGTCAGAAGTCAACTCGAACTTGCGTCGGAATTCTACCTCCCCTTCGAAATCGTACGCGCTCGGAACGCGGACGGATCCCGTTGGACCGTTTGTTATGGAAAAGTCCCACACTCCCGAAAGATCGAGCTTCCATCTTGCCGGGGTGTCAAGTAAGAAGCCTGCGTCTGAGCTGGGGACGAGTTGTCTTCCGTTCTCAAGAAACCGATACTGTGCAAAGGAATGGTCAATTCTCAGGAATGTGACAGCAATAAGAAGGGCGAAAAACTTAGGGGCCGACCTGACGACCGGTAAATAACTCAATTTTGGGGTTATCCTCGGCAATTATTACTACCCGATAAAATCGGGAGTTTGTCTCAAATCCGCCCAAATATAAGCATAAAGTGAAGGGAATGCAACGGAAACTCACCTCGGCGGGGGATGTCCTACCGCACTGAGCCGATTATCTGTGCAAAGGAATCCGGTTTGAGACATGCACCGCCGACCAGAGCTCCGTCGATATCATTCTGTGCCAGGAGGTCACTGGCGTTGTCAGGCTTGACACTCCCCCCGTATTGTATGACAAGACCCTCGGCAAGGGACCAAGAATACAATTGCGCTACGAGTTTCCGGATGTGTTGATGAACCTGTTGTGCTTGCACAGGAGTCGCGTTTCGCCCCGTCCCAATCGCCCAGACCGGTTCATATGCCATAATCACGCGTTCCATGTCGGACGAGAGCAGACCACTCAGCACACCTCTTATTTGTGCAGAGATCACTTGCTCGGTGATTCCCTTTTCTCTCTCTTCGAGCGTCTCGCCGACACAAAGGATGGGAATCAATCCGTTCGCAACGGCCTTCTTTGCTTTCTGGTTAATCAACTCGTTTGTCTCGCTGAAGTACTGTCGGCGCTCCGAATGTCCAAGGACGACATATTCGCATCCAACCGATTTCAGCATCTTCCACGAAACCTCGCCCGTATATGCACCTTCGTCGTGCTCGGACATGTTTTGCGCGCCCAACTTAAACACTGAGTCCTTCAGCAGATTTGCTGCAACCGCGAGGGAAGTGAAGGGCGGACAAACGACCACTGAAACACCCGGTTTTGGATCAGCGACCACACTTTTGAGGCCGTTAATCAGCTCAACTGTTTCAACCAGATCCTTGTTCATTTTCCAGTTACCTGCGATGACCTTTTTTCTCATGATTAGTAAGGATGGATGAATGGTGAAATTTGTGAGGAGTCAGATCAGAGGACTTCCCCCGAATGCTCGTCCGTGGACCGAATGACGATATGCGGTTGGGTAGCAGGACGGGAGAAGATCACCTTGTGAATCGGATGCGTCATGGTGAGGACGGGCCGCGTGGATTGACGCACAACTTCAGCCGTGTTGTTCCCGATGTGTACTCGTCGGATCCCTTTGCGCCCATGGGTAGACATGACGATCATCCCAACATCACGATCTTCGGCAAAGCGAATAATGGAATTACTCGGCTCGACGTCGCGGTCAAACACGTATTCCACCTTCACCTTGCAGGCCTCAGGATGGAATTCCTCGAGGTTCGGAAGGCGTTTCCGAATGTCCGACGAATCCTCGGGCTTGTCGAGCTCACTTGCATACAGAACATACAGGATCGCGTCGTTCTGTTTCGCGATGGAGAGTGCGTATGAGAGTGCCACGTTTGCAGCAGGGGAAAGATCGGTCGAGCATAACACCGAATGCACCTTCCCACCGTGCCGGGGACGACTCTGAACGCTGAGAACCGGTTGGCGCGAAAGCCGCACAACCCTCTCCGCCGTGCTGCCAATAAGATGAGGTGAAAGATGCGTGAGGCCCCTTGTTGCTATGACGACCAGATCGTAGGCTTCGTTCTCACTCTCTTCCACAATCACTTTGTACGACCGTCCCGGGATCACCTTCGTATTTATGGCAACGTGTTTATCGCCGATGCTCTTCTTGAGCATTCCAAGCTGCGCTTCGAGGTATTCCTCCTTTTTCTTCTGATATGCCTCAAGGAATGGTTGATGGATCCCCCTCTCACCAAGCGGCGAAACTATGAATTCATCAACGTGCAGCAGCGTTATCTCGGCCTTGTACTCGGAACCGAGTAGAACCGCATGCTCGAGTGCAGAGGACGCGTGCACGGAAAAATCCGTGGGTACGAGGATCCTGTTCAGGTTGTACATCGTCAGTCCCGCAAAGCTTGAAGTTTCTGTTTCAGGATTTCGTTCACAATCTTCGGGTTCCCCTTTCCCTTCATCATCTTCAGAGCCTCTCCCACAAAAAACACGAAGACCTTTTCATTGCCATTAAGAAATTTCTGAACCTGCTGCTTATTGGCATCAAGGACCTCTTCAACTACCTTTTCAATCGCCGATGCATCGGACACCTGAACCATCCCCTTTTTCTGAATAATCACTTTGGGATGCTCACCCGACCGCATCATTTCTTCATACAGTTCTTTTGCCATCTTGCCGCTGATCGTTCCATCAAGAATCAGCCCGATCATTGCGGCAAGATTGTCCGGCGTGATTGGAAACTGATGGATATCGAGTTTCTTCTCACTAACCACGCGGAGGACATCCGTCATTACCCAGTTACTGAGGGCCTTTGCATTCTCTGCACTTCCATTGCCTGTGATCCGGCCTAGCGCATCAAGGGCTTCCTCATAATAATCTGCGATCCCTTTTTCCGCCGTGAGGATATCCGCATCATATGTCGGCAGGCCAAGCTCGATAACAAAGCGATCCCGCCGCAGGGTCGGAAGCTCCGGTATGTCTGCTTTCACTTTCTGAATCCATTTCTCATCCACCGCCACGGGGACAAGGTCCGGCTCCGGAAAATACCGGTAATCATGCGCCTCTTCCTTGCTCCTCATCGGACTCGCGATGTTTTGATTGGCATCCCATAGCAATGTCTCCTGCACGACTCGTCCCCCGCGTTCAATGAGCTGGATCTGTCGATTGATTTCGAATTCGAGAGCCCGCTCCACATTGCGAAAGGAGTTCATGTTTTTTACTTCCGTCTTCGTTCCATAAGACGTCTCCCCCTTTTTTCTGACCGACACATTTGCATCGCAACGCAAACTCCCTTCTTCCATGTTGCCGTCGCAGATGCCGAGGTATGTGACTATCTGCCGGATCTTATGGAGGTACTGATATGCCTCCCGCGGTGAACGGATATCGGGTGCACTAACAATCTCGATAAGCGGTACGCCACATCGGTTCAGATCCACGAGCGTGTCAGCATCAACATCGTGAATGAGCTTCCCGGCATCTTCCTCCATGTGAATGCGGATGATTCCGATCCGCTTCTTCCCTCCACCTTCCGTATCAATCTCCAATCCTCCATCCTGACAGATTGGCTCTTCGTACTGAGAGATCTGATACCCCTTGGGAAGGTCAGGATAGAAATAGTTCTTCCGGGCAAAAATCGATTTCGGTGCAATCCTGCAACCGACGGCAAGACCCATACGGAGGATGTACTCCACGAGATTGATGTTCAGAACCGGGAGTGCTCCGGGCAGGCCGAGACACACGGGACAAACGTTCGTGTTGGGCTCATCTCCGAAAGTGGCCGGACATCCACAGAATGCCTTGGACTTTGTCAGCATCTGTGCATGCACTTCAAGTCCGATGACCGGCTCGTATGTGTCGTTCAGTTTCACACGCGTGATTCTTTTTTCGTGTGATGCGCTTTATCGTGCCCTAGAAACGCGGACGAAGCCCCACTTTTCTCGCCACCAAGACACCAGGGCACCAAGAGAAGATTGTTCATTTTGTAACCTCTCATTCAACCTTTGTGGCTTGGTGCCTCATATGAAAATCTTTTTTCAGCAACCTGATAGTGTTGTGTCCCAGAAGTTCGTTGAATATGTTGTCCGTATTTTTCGGACCCCTGACGCTATGCACAGATTCCCCTTTTCTGCTCCCAGGAGAAGGGCTGAGGGATGAGGTCGCAAACAACACTTATTCAAAGTATTTCTGAGACGCGATACTAGATCTCGCGAACAACAAGAGAAGAAACCTGTCAGCTTCTGATCGCCTGTGTGACCTTCTCCGCTGCTTCCTTCAGACTGCTGGCCACCAGGAAGTTTAGTCCGGAGTTTCTTAGAATCTCGCCCGCGAGATCAGCGTTCGTTCCTGCAAGACGAACAACAACCGGAATGCTCACATGAACTTTGTTCGCTGCTTCCACAACGCCCGTTGCAACCCGGTCGCAACGAACAATGCCGCCAAAAATATTGATGAGGACCGCCTTCACATGCTTATCAGCAAGAATGATCTTGAATCCCGCTTCAACCGTCTCCGCGCTTGCACCACCGCCGACATCAAGGAAGTTCGCCGGTTCACCCCCCGCAAGCTTGATGATATCCATGGTGCTCATCGCAAGGCCGGCACCGTTCACCATGCAGCCAACGTTACCATCCAGTTTGATGTAATTAAGATTTGATTTGGAGGCCTCAACTTCGAGCGGATCCTCCTCGTCGAGATCGCGCAGCGAGATCACTTCCTGGTGTCGGAAGAGAGCATTGTCGTCAAAGTTGATCTTGGCATCGAGAGCAAGAACATCACCCTCCGCAGTGACAACCAACGGATTAATCTCAGCCAGAGAGCAGTCCATGTTTTCGTACGCCTTGTACAACGCAGTGAGGAACCTGATGCCGTTCCTAAGTGCAACGCCCGACAGGCCCAGCCCGAACGCGAGTCTTCGCGCCTGGAATCCCTGGAACCCAACTCCCGGATCAACAAATTCCTTGAGTATCTTCTCCGGAGTCTCCGCCGCAACCTTCTCTATTTCGACGCCACCGTCTGTCGATACCATAATGACGTTTTGCGAAGTGACACGATCCAGGGTTACGCCAACGTACAATTCTCGGGCGATGTTAACTCCCTGCTCAATGAGCAAACGCTTGACCATTTTCCCTTCAGCACCGGTTTGATGTGTCACGAGCGTCATACCCAGGATCTGTCCCGCAATCTGGCGGACTTCATCCAGACTCCTTGCCACTTTCACTCCACCTCCTTTACCTCGCCCGCCCGCGTGAATCTGTGCCTTCACCACCCACACGTTCCCCCCGATTTCTGATGCAGCCTGGACCGCTTCATCGGCGGAAAACGCCACTTTCCCTTTTGGGACGGGAACGTTGAACTTTTTCAATATATCTTTGCCCTGATACTCGTGGATTTTCATGTACGCTCCATTTCGAATGCATGTCGTGAGGAGAAACTACTTCTTGACTTTCTCTGCAATAGACTTCGCCTGAAGAAAGAGAAGAAGATAATCCCGGCCGCCTGCTTTCGAGTCTGTCCCACTCATATTGAAACCGCCGAATGGATGGGCACCGACCAATGCACCGGTGCATTTCCTGTTCATGTAGAGATTCCCAACGAAGAACTCTTTCTCCGCCCTCTCGATTCTCTTCCTGTTTTTTGTGTAGACCGCTCCCGTGAGCCCGTACTCGGTGTTGTTCGCAATGGCAAGAGCATCGTCGAAGTCCTTAGCCTTGATGACGGCCAGAACCGG
>JACQVJ010000193.1 GCA_016209805.1 Ignavibacteriota bacterium | reverse complement strand
GGTTGACGACATCCTCCTTCAGCGCAAACTCAATTCCACCGGATGAGTATGCCGTACGTATACTCTCCTCAGTGACCATCGATGCGCTCTCCGAATACAACTCCTGCTCCAGAAGCGCATTAATCACGAGGCGTTTCTTAGCGTCCTCAACCCGCTTCCGGAGTTCATCGGAATCCGCCAGCCCACGACGTTCCGCTTCAAGGTAGAGTAACTCTGCGGTAATCCAGTTGCTCACATACTCACGCTGCTGAAGTCCGATTTCCGCCAACGTATCCCGTACCACTGCGAGGTCCTCTTCTGTTAGCACCGAATTGTCCACCCGAGCAATGTACCGCTCCTTCCCAGCATCCTTCACACAACCCGCCAAGACGAGAGGAGCTGCAAGAACGACAACTCCCCCGATTCCATGTATCCAACCCTTACTGGATAGGTGCAAATGCCTTTTTCAATACCTCCTTGTATTCGACAACGGGATAATGAACGCGCAGACTATCAAGCCATTCTTGCTCGAGGCGTTTCGATTCATACTCCTGAAACGCGCTTGACACTTCCGTTCCGGCTTCCTCAAATGTTTTGTGTCTGAGCGGATCTCTCTTATTGAGCCTGACGATGGTAAAGCCGTTCTTGAACCTAAAGGGAGAAGAGATTGCTCCTTCGGCAAGTGAATCGGCATGCTGTGTCCGTTCATCATGCGTCACAGGAAGCACGTTGTGTTCAACTCCACTCAGCCATGGCCTCCTGTCGAGGATTTCCACATCGATCCGGGAGGCAAGACTCTTCGACTCGTCCGCTGAAAGCCCCTTCGCTATCGGGCGGGACGCTGTACTGATCCCACCTTCGGCAATGCCAAGCTTCTTGGCTAGGTGAGCCTTCAGTACATCGAGTCGCTGCGTGGCAAGCTTTTCCTTCTGTTTCTTCCTTGATGAAGTGTCGGGGTGCGCAACGAGTTGAACCCTGAGAGCGGCATCCTTCTTCAACTCGCCCGCGATTGTAGTCAGGACTTTGGTCACATCGGAGGAGAGCTTCGACGAGCCCACTGCAAACTTTGCCTCGTGGCTTGTCGGGGCTTTCATGCGGGCAGAATCTTCAGATGCAATTTCTTCCATTGCCTTTCCATCCTTCATCCACGCGTGGATGAACTGTGCAAGGGAATCATTTGCAATCGAGACGGCACTGAAATCCACTCTGTCCGGGTACATAAACTTGTCACGGTGAGATTCAAAGTACGCCGTCAGTGCCGAATCGGTGATGGCGACCCGATTCCAGACCCTGTCCTGCTCGATCTGATAGAGCAGAATTCCATCGAGGTATTCTTTCATGATCGAAGCAAACTCGGGATAGTCACGTTCCATGGTCTCGCCACGGACCTGGAAAATAAGCTGCTCCTCGATTTTGTCGAGGGTTGACTTCACTGAGGCAGCGCGTAGTGACACATTGTTCATGTCGGGCCGCCCGTTGATCAGCCCAACAACGCTGTCAACCGACACGACCCTTGTTCCAAACACGTAGAGAGCCGCCGCCTCCCACTCCGAAGGGATCGTACCTGCCCAAGCAGTGTCTCTGGTCGACTTCGTTGAATCGAGAGCGCCAATGAACGCCGTCGCAACGGAGTCGTTCATTCTGAATTGCAGTTTTTGTTTCAGGCCGGCAAGGAATTTCTTGTAGTCCTCCTGGAAGCGTGTTTGCTGGTAGAGCTGTTGTACTTCTTTTTTCCCATCTTCAAATGACTTTGGAGGAAACTTCTCGTAGCATTTGATCAGGTGGTAACCATAGATGGTGCGAACGATGCCCGATACCTGTCCCGAATCCAGAGTGTGAGCGACCTCGTCGAACGATTGTATCCACCGGCGGCGCCCGAAGATCCCGAGATCTCCCCCGCGCGGCGCCGAACCCGGATCCTGCGAGTTTCGTTTCGCGAGATCGGCAAAGTCAATTCCCATTGCAAGACTGTCCTGAATGGTCTTGATCTTGTCAAACGCATCAAGAGTATCTTCCGGCGACGGGTTCTGCGAAGGGAACCGAATCATGATATGGGCGCAGTGCGTTTCCCGTGGGGCAGGTTTCCTGTCGACGATTTTGATAATGTGAAGACCGAACTGTGAACGGACGGGTTGGGATGAAATCTCCCCCACTTTCATGGCGTATGCTGCCCGCTCGAACTCCGGAACCATCTGCCCACCGGTAAAATAGTAAAGATCTCCCTTGTTCTGGCTGACGGACGGATCGGTAGAGTTTGCAACCGCCAAGGACTCGAACGGCGCCCCCGCCTTGAGGGCCGCAATCAGTTCGTGCGCTTTCGAGTACACTGCGGCAGACTCGGTGGCGGACTCACCTGCAGGAAGGTGAAGCAGGATGTGGCTTGCACGGATTTCTTCCTTGCGTAGCGTGAACAGGTCCATTACGCCCGGTGTCGTCACCTCACGGTCGGTCAGGAATGACGCAACGAGACTTCCTTGGTATTGTTCGATCTCCTTTCGGATCTCCGGCTTCTTGTCAAGCCCTTGCTGATATGCATCGGTGAGTTTTAATTTGAACTTCGTCAGGAGGTCAAGAAACTTTTCCCGCTCCTCAAGTGTGGAGGTTGCAGCCTGTTCACGGCCGCCGCTG
>JACQVJ010000192.1 GCA_016209805.1 Ignavibacteriota bacterium | reverse complement strand
GTGCAGTTCCACCCGGAAGTAGTTCACACGCCGAGAGGGAAAGAGCTTCTCCGCAATTTTGTGTACGGGGTTTGTGAGTGTAAGGGGGGATGGAATTCTTCATCGTTCGTTCTGAATTCAGTTGAAGAGATCAGAAAAAAAGTGGGAAAGGGAAAGGTGATTTGCGCGCTGAGCGGAGGTGTAGACTCCTCTGTGGCGGCAGTTCTGATTCATAAGGCAATAGGGGAACAGCTTCATTGCATTCATATCAACAATGGACTGATGAGGAAGAATGAATCGGAAATCGTGGTGAAGACGTTCAGAGACAACTTTCACATGAAGCTCGACTATGTCGATGCCACGGAGAGGTTTCTTTCTGCGCTCAGCGGTGTAGCAGACCCTGAGAAGAAACGGAAGATTATTGGAAAGTTGTTCATAGAAATCTTCGAAGAAGAGGCAAAGAAGATCGGGACGGTGGATTTTCTCGCACAGGGGACGCTCTATCCTGACGTTATTGAATCGACTTCATTCAAGGGACCCTCGGTTACCATCAAGACACACCACAACGTTGGCGGCCTACCCGGAACGATGAACTTCAAACTTGTAGAACCGTTCAGGGAGTTATTCAAGGATGAAGTGAGGGCTGTGGGTGTGGAACTCGGATTAGCAGAAGAGTTGATTTGGCGGCATCCATTTCCGGGCCCCGGCCTTGCGGTCCGTGTTCTCGGCGAGATTACAAAGGAACGGCTTGATATGCTGCGCGAAGCAGATGCAATCTTTGTGGAAGAGGTAAAACGGAGCGGACTGTATCGCGATATATGGCAGGGGTTTGTGGTACTCTTGCCTGTGAGGAGTGTTGGAGTAATGGGGGACGGGCGAACCTATGACTACACAGTTGCCATCCGCGCAGTCACCAGCGTCGATGGGATGACGGCGGATTGGTTTCGCATGCCGCATGAGGTGTTGGCGAAAATATCCTCGCGTATCACGAATGAAGTCAGAGGCATCAATCGAGTGGTGTACGACATCTCATCCAAGCCTCCAGCGACAATTGAATGGGAGTGAAGTCATGGATGACGCAAACGGAATAGATGGACAGATGGATAGGTGGATAAATGGATTGATGGAGTGATGGAGTGATCCCCCACGATCAACCATCTATCCAATAATTTAATAATCCAGAATCGGATAGGACATCTCGTTGCGAAAATTCTTCTCCTTCGTCAAGATAGAACATACGCTCTTCTCGTTACCGTTGGTGTACAGCGGCGTGTTGCTTGCGTCGAAAGACTCGGCTCCGGGTTTCGGCATTCTCATCCTTGTCCTGACGGCGGCCACGGGTGCTCGCACAGTTGCCTTCGCCCTGAATCGGATCATCGACCGACACATTGATGGACGCAATCCACGAACGGCAACACGCGACCTCCCAAGCGGGAGGATGACGATGTGGGAAGCTTCATGGGTGATGGTAACAGGTCTGTCTCTATACTTTGGCTCAGCGTATCTACTATCAGACTTCTGCTTTTACATGTCCCCGATCCCCCTCGCGATTTTCATTATCTACCCAACGATGAAACGATATACACCACTGTCCCACTTCGGGGTTGGGTTGGGATTGGCGATGGGACCGCTGGGCGGTTGGTTTGCCGTATCCCCTTCGTTCGATAACTTGCTTGCACCGACTTTGCTTTCACTCTTCACACTCTTCTGGGTGGCGGGATTTGATATTATCTACTCGACGCTCGATGAGGAATTTGACAGGAAGGAATCGCTGTACTCATTCCCGGCACGGTTCGGGAAGGAGCGGGCACTGAGGTACTCGGCGTATCTTCATCTCGTTGCATTCGGATTGCTCGTTGTTCTCTTCTTCTACTCTGTCTTTTCACTGCTTGCACTGCCACTCTTGCTGTTCACAGGTTACCTTCTTTATCTTGAACAAAAGAAGGCGGACGACGTGGAACTGGCGTTCTTCAGGATCAATGCGGTGGCGGGGTTCTCGGTGTTTGCCATGGTCATAATTGGAGTGTGGTTATGAAGATAAACAGAGAATGGCACAAACGGCATCGCATGCCGAGGAATGCAACACGTGAGCAACGCCTCAAGTGGCATCGCGAGCATCAGAAACACTGTGGCTGCAGGCCGATGCCAGAAGGTCTCAGTAATTTTCCTATAACCGTGACGTCAGGGGAAAGTAGAAAAAATCGTGTGCGACACGTCCTTTCGTGGAAACAAGTTTTTTCTACGCTGCGTCGAAGGAAACAGATGTTGATGGATGAATACAAGATCAAAGAGATTGGGGTATTTGGATCAGTTGTACGCGGAGATCAAAGGAAAACCAGCGACATTGACATCTTGGTTGATTTCCGGGAGATTCCAGACCTTCTAACATTTGTCAAACTCGCGAATGAACTTGAAGACGCTCTTCGGAGGAAGGTTGATCTTGTGCACAAGCCAGCGATTCGCGCAGAATTGAGAGAACACATTCTCCAAGAGGTCATCTACGTATGAAGCGGGAGGTTCATCTCTTTGTGAAAGACATTTCCACCGCGATCCGCTCCATCGAGGAATACATGGGTAATCTGAGTTTCGATGAATTCGCCAACGACGCAAAGACCTGCAACGCCGTGGTGTGGCAGATCCAGATCATTGGTGAGGCGACAAAGAACATACCGTCTTCGATCAAGAAAAAGTATCCGGATATTCCCTGGAAAGAAATGGCCGGTATGCGTGATAGGATTGTCCACTCGTACTTCGGAATCAGTTACGATATTGTCTGGAAGGCTGTCAAGGAGCGTCTGCCGCAGATCGGAACGCGCATCAATCAAATCCTTGAAGATTTTGACCAGGGCACTCTTCTGTGAAACTCGTCGTCGGCATCACCGGATCATCGGGCGCTGTGTATGCGCTGGACTTCCTTAAGAAGTGCGAGGCAGACAAGTACCTCATCGTGAGCTCGTGGGGGAAGGTGCTGCTTCATGATGAGTTGAACATGAGCGAGAAGGACCTGAGGCCATACGTAAAGGGGAGCTTCTCCGACGATGATCTCACTGCTCCCATGGCCTCTGGCTCGAACTTCTTCGATGCGTTGGTGATCATTCCAGCCTCCACCTCAACCATTGGCAAAATTGCTTCCGGGCTTGGGGACACGCTGATCACACGTGCAGCTCAAGTCTGTTTGAAGGAACGCTACAAGCTTATCATCTGTGTGCGGGAGACACCGATGTCAACGCTGGCGCTGGAGCAATGCGCAAAGCTCTCCAACTATGGAGCCACCATCATGCCCATCTCGCCGCCAATGTATTTTGTGCCGAAGTCTGTCGATGAATATGTCGGCGCATTTACCAGTAGGGTGTTGGAGCAGTTAGGTATTCGCTCCGGGAAAGGCTGGCGCGGTGATGAGTTCTCGTAATCTGGCTGTCGACCCCGCACTTTGATCTCCTTCAGCCACTCGGGCAT
>JACQVJ010000184.1 GCA_016209805.1 Ignavibacteriota bacterium | reverse complement strand
TCCCTAAGGATTCACCCAATAGCTGATCTTAACGAGAAGAACATTATCGGGTTGTGTTGACAACAGATCCGAAAAATCCCTTCCGAACCGAAACTCACCAGGGTGGCTTTCGTTCACTTTGCTCTGCGTCCACGCCAGATAGATCGTTGAGCCCGGGAGGAACTCCCATCGCAAAATGGCGTTTGCGCGCAGCGATTTGTAGTTGAAGTTCGGGTTATCAAAGCTGAACGGAGCTGCCGGGCCTACTCCATCCGGGTCGACGACGTACGAATTCACACTCCCATCGCTTTCGATCTGTGGAGTGATGGTTGAGGCACCTTCCCCGTAATTGTTGAACGTGTATGTGCCGGGTTCCTTGAGCTCTTTGAAGTCAGTATATTTGCCGACGGAGATCAGCGGCTGGAGATACAGTTGCAGGCTCAGCTTCGGTGTGAACGTCCAGTCGATTCGGATGCTCGCTGAGATTTCATTCTGATCGAGTCTGCCGAAGACATAGCGCGTACCGTACGTATGGGTTGCCGTCAGGTCCTCCTGGGAGCCAACCCAGTACGCAACGGTAACATCGTGTGTAATGGTGGGAAAGAGTCTCACATTGAGGCCAGCCGTCGGTTTCCAGTTGATCCCCGGAGTGATGTCAGTACGGAATCCTCCGGATTCTGTCCTTCCCGCACCCAGCTCGAAACTCACAATGAGAGGTTCCCGCGAGTCCGAATCGAATCCCGTGTAACTGACATAACCGTTTGTAGTTCTCATCGCCGGACCGCCTCGTGTGTTGCGCGTGTCGTACACTGCAGGGTTGAAGATCAAATTCCCCCACATGCTCCAGTAGTTCATGAACTGTGCATTATAGAAGAGGAAATACCCGTTCCCGATGATGCGACCGCCAAAATCGTAGTTGCGGAACGTCGCCACGGTGAAATCCTTCCGGCGGAAGAAACCATCTGGCTCGTACCATCTGTAACCGGCAACAACATGGCCGTTCAACACATCGGTGCGGAAAAGGAACCCGAGGTCATTCGACTCGAATCCGGGAGAAACAACGCCGAATGCCGAGTTAAGATAGAAGTTTCCCTTTTGTTTGTTCAGTGCCACACGCCCGGCATAGCCGGAAAGAGAAGTGCGGGTGCTATCCACACGCAGGTAATCGATGTCGGGACGCTGGTAATAATGGAGCGAACCTCGCTGCACTGAGACGAGTCGTTCCTTCGTCGCCTCGATGCGCGATGCAGCAACCCATCCAGTAACTACCCAGGTCTGATCTTCATCCAGGTTTGTCCATCCGTCCATTCCAAGTGCATACGCCTTTTTGTTGAAATCCGACAAAAGATACGGCTGGTTCAGATCGCGCACGACCGCAGTTCCGATGACACCAAGTGCCTGACGCCCGTTATTGAACTCGCCGAGGGTCCGAACGATGCCATTGTACGCAAACGGCTCGACAACGTTCGACAATCGATGGCCTGAGCTGTCCACGTGGCCCCATTCACGGGCCGTGAAGGCGTGCAAGGAACCGAGTGACCAACCGTCTGCAACTTTTCCGGTGATCTTTCCTGCAGCAAGGATGGTGGTACTCTTCGGTATGTCGGTGAACCCATCGTGCAGCACGTCTCCTTGCGGCGCTCTGCCCACGCGACGCGTGTAAAAGAACTCAGGCGTCCCCCAGTTGAAACCCCAGTTGTTATTCGCTCCACCGAATCCGAAGCTGAAGAAATTGAATCCCTCGATGAAGAACGGACGCTTCTCCTGGAAGAATGTCTCGAACTGTGTCAGGTTCACCACTGCGGGATCGACTTCCACCTGACCAAAATCAGGGTTGATCGTTGCGTTGAGTGTAAGATTACTGCCGAGCCCAACTTTCACGTCCGCTCCAACGTGATGAAAGAACCTGCTCCCATCGTTAAATGGATCTCCTGCATCGTGCCGGATAAACTCAGCGCTTGATGCCGCATAGGGCAACACCTCGATACGCGCAGGTGGATTGATATTCCTGATGCCTCTCAGCGGAGGGAAGCGCGAGACCCAACCGCTTTCGTTCTTCGGTACCATGACGAACCACGATTCTTCCTTCCGGCGTTCGATGTTGCGGCCGAAGTTGACTCCCCACGTGTACTCATCCTGTTTCGGGAAACGAATCTGCGAGTACGGGATTTTCATCTCCACCGTCCAACCATCGTCGTCGATGACGGTTGCAGATTCCCAGATACCATCCCATGAGTTGTCGTCCCATGAGTCATTATAGATCGTCCCGTCCACCATCGTGCCGCCGGAGTAGACACCGAAATAGAACCCGGTACGCTTGTCGTTGTACGAATCGATCCCAAAGTAAAACCAATCGGCGCTCAGATCGGCATCACGGCGTCCTATGCGTGAGATGATCGAGTCAGGAGCGGTATCGAATAACCGGGCGGCGACATACAATGCTGCGTCATCATACGCAACCCACACCACCGTTCGCTGCGTCGCCGGCTTCCCTTCATCGGGATCTTTTTGTATGAAATCGGAAACGCCCGCTCCCTCCCAGATTGATTCTGTGAAAAGTCCGTCGACTCTGATGGACTCGCTCGTTCGAACGGCCTCCAGTGACCGTGTCGGTTCGGCTGATTGAGCTTTGAACGAAGAGGATATGAGAATCAGTAAGGAGAGAAGAAAGGAGCGCATTGAATCTCCGGAGTTCTCATCGGTTTAACGGATCATGCTCGATTTAGTTTCGTATCCTCGAGCCACCAGCTTACTTCCGCAGTTTCCTGATTTCGATGTCGGAATTGACGGTCTCGACGGATATCAACTCACCACCCCCGTTGAGAATGTACCTTGCTGTGATCTCCCGATCGCCCACCTCACGTGTGCTCGGTTCTTCTTTGAAGTCAGAACGGATGCTGAAATCGTCGTTGCGACCTTTCCAGCGCCCCATGACTCGGATGCGCGCTTCTATTGTGGCCTTTGCATTCTCCGGAACATAAAGGCGAATTGTGCCTGCCGCCGAGTTGAGCGTGCTTTTTCCCTTTCCCGACGGAAGTAGCTCGGCACGAATATCGCCCCCTGCCGTCTTGGCTTCGAGCGAGCCGGACACGGAATGCAGTGTGAGGTTTCCACCACTCGAAACGGCACGGACCGATCCGCTTGCCCCGGCAAGAGAAATATCTCCGCCCGCCGTTTTCACAGTTGCATTGCCCGACACACGTCCTACACCGATGTTTCCACCGGCGGTATTTACGGTGGCTTCGCCGTTGACATCATCGACGGTGATGTCGCCGCCGGCTGTCGCCGCACGGAGTGATTTCCCAACTTTGCCGATTCGTACATCTCCTCCAGCGGTTTTTGCCTCCAGATCGCCTCCGCAGGATGAGACGCGAATATCACCTCCGGATGTCTTCAGTGAAGAACTCCCGGTGAGATTTCCGGCCGTGACGTCTCCACCCGATGTGGTTGCGTTTACCGAGCCTGTGACATCCCCAAGACTGATCTCCCCGGCGGATGTCCTTGCTTCAACGTTTCCGGTCAGTGTACCTCGGAGTGTGAGATCTCCCAATGAGGTGTTCAAATCGAGATTGAACTGGTCCGGCACCATCACATCCAGATGCACATCCTCGCCATATTCCCACAGGTCGTCATCGTGTACGCGGACGACGTTGCCGCGGTGACTTATTGTGAGTTTGTCAATACCGTCATCCTTGAGGTCCATTCCACCGAGCTTGAGAGTCACTTCCGGCTTGTCCCAGGTGGCAATTGAGATGCTACCGCTGTTGATTGAAACCTCCAGCGTTCCCCCTTTGGTGACGGAGAACGATTGTGATTTTGAAGCCCCCTGCCGTTGTGCGTAAGAAGTGGAAAGGGAGAGAATTGCGAAGAGAACCAATATGGTCATGCGTGTTTGTTTCATTGGTGTTTAACCTCCTGAAGAACCGCCTTCGCGCGGATGCGAACGTACGTATTTTCGTCTGTCAACATTCTGTCTTTGAGAACAGTAAGGAGATTCTCGTCGCTATGCGATCCTGTAAATCTCGCAGAGTCGAGACCGTTGATCGCCGCGATGCGCATTGCAGAGTTTGTGTCGCGCATCAGTACATGCAGAAACACCTGCTTGATTTCCTCATCGAAGGGGAAGCTCTGCAGGGCTTTCAGCGCTTCCCGGCGGACCCCGGGGTTCTCATCCGACTTCAAAGCGGAAATGAGCGCCGCCTTTACCTCGCGGTCGGGAAGCTTTACCGTGTTTGCCCTGGCCGCAAATGCATTCACCGAGCGGAGACGCACACCGGGGTTCTGATCATTGATGAGGGCGTATGCCAGCACTTTCTGGATTCGATTGTCGTTGATGTTCCCCCTGATATGCACAGGCGACACGGCATCGAACGTAAACTCGATGCTGCCGTCGCTTGCATCGGAGTCAATGAACCGGAGGTTACCGAAATGCGTCTCCCCTTCGGGGAACGAACCCGGCATGCCCGCAGGTGATAAGATCGGATCGGCTTCCGCAACTGTAATCTGAGGGGAGCGATCCGGTGAGAATATCAGATAGCCAGCGAACAGGCCGACAACGATAGAAGCCAGTGCTGCGAAGGCAATTCTATATTGGGGAAAAATAATCCCGTGGGTTCGTTCCTTGAGCAGATCCCAGAAAGACGTGCGGACACTCTCAGCGCGAAGAACGGCACGGAGTTCCTTTCGTGCTTCCACCAGCAACTGCTCTTCGGACTTCACTACCGCGCGCCTTGAGATCGCTGCGTGAAATTCCTTCAGCTCCTCCAGTTCGGCTCGGCACTCGGCGCACGATACAAGGT
>JACQVJ010000017.1 GCA_016209805.1 Ignavibacteriota bacterium | reverse complement strand
CCGTAGGGTCGTATCAAACGAACAGGAGGCGACATGCAACGCGTCCCAGCAGATGCTTCTTGGGTGGTGCTGGTCCTTGGTGTGCTCTGTCAGATCAGCATCGCCCAAACGACACTTAATCCCGACATCAGCGTGATACCACGCTTTGTGATGGAAACGAACGACGGCGAAGAACTTGCAGCAGGTCGTCGCAGGTTCAGCAGGCCGGACTTTGCGTTTCAGGAACTCGAAATGGCAATCTCATCCTACCTCAATCCCTTTGCACGGGCAGATGTTGTGCTCACACTCCCCGGACCTGATATTGGAGCGGGCAAACTTGGCCTTGAGGAGTTGTACGCAACAGTGGTCCGCGGCTTACCTCTCGATCTGAACATCCGCTTTGGAAAATACCGCGTCGAATACGGAAAACTGAATATAGTGCATCCGCATGCGTGGCCGTTTGTTACTCAGCCTGGCTCTCAGGAGAGATTTTTTGGAGACGAGGGGCTGAACGATCTCGGCATTTCAGCAAGCCTTCTACTCCCTACAGGTGACGTGTATACAAAGCTGACTGTCGATGTGTTGCGCGGAAGTTCGATTGGAGAGACGACGGGCATTGAGGATACCTCCGGCAGCAAGCCCCTGTATGCAAACTCTGCCCGTCTGACAAGTTTTTTTCCATTGAGCGACGAGAGTGACCTTGAAGTGGGAGCGAGCGCGTACACTGGCATTCACGATCCGTATCATCGTGACAGGTTCTGGTATGGAAACATTGACTTCAAGTACAAATACCGTCCAAGCGGTTATACGTCGCTTACTGTTCAGGGTGAGATGCTGTTCAATACACGCAAGGCTCGGCAGGACAAGGAGCTAAATCAATTTGTTGATGAAAATGGAAATCCCGAACGGAGGTCGATCAACACCGCCGGCCTATATCTCTATTCCGACTATCAGTTTCTCAAGACCTATAGCATCGGTGCACGATACGACTGGAGCCAATCTCCCTACAGCAAAGACGATCGGTTACAAGCGGTTGCAGTCTTTCTGGGCTACTATCCTGTCGAGGAGACTCTCGGAATGCGGCTGCAATACCAATACACAAGGACTGAGGTGCAGGGTGTATCCCAGGCAGTGAACATGATTGCGTTGCAGGCAGTCTTTTCCTTGGGGCCGCACAAAGCGCATCAGTTCTAAGTCGTCATGACTTCGGAGCAAGACACACTATTTTGAGGAATTGAGAATGAAACGAATCGCAGTGTTCCTCCTTACAATAATATCTTCAATGAACATGAGCGCCTCAGTGAGGGTTGTTACTACTCTGGCCGATCTTGCTGATTTGACGCAGCGGGTTGGCGGTGACAGAGTGAAGGTTGATTACATCGTCCGCGGGGACCAGAATCCTCACTTTGTGGAAGTGAAGCCAAGCTATATGCTCAAGCTTAAGTCTGCAGACCTCTTTCTCATAATCGGGATGGAGCTTGAGCTTTGGGCTCCCCAGATTGTCGATGGCTCGCGTAACAGCGACCTTGAAGTTGTTGATCTCTCCAAAGGAATCAAGAAGCTGGAAGTGCCGACAAGGGTCGACGCCAGCCAGGGCGACGTTCACCGGTTTGGCAATCCGCACTACTGGCTCGACCCCCGGAATGTTCGCACGATCCTTGGCGAGATCGTGAGTGCCTTATCGCGAATCTCGCCGGATGACGAGGCGTACTATCGGGCCAATGCCGAGAGTTATCTGGAGAACCTCGATGCAAAGATAGCTCAATGGGAGGCGGCAATGAAACCTCTCTCCGGCAGCAAAGTAATCACGTTTCATAAGAGTTGGTCCTATTTTGCTGATTGGCTTGGCTTGAACGTCGTCGATCAGGTTGAGCCGAAGCCTGGCATAAAGCCCAGCCCCGGTCACACCGCAGAGCTGATCCAGAAAGTCAGGAAAGGCAACATCAAGGCGATTATCGTCGAGCCCTACTACGATCGAAGCGCTTCGGAACAAATTGCGCGAGCTGCCGGAACCAAGGTGATCACGCTTGCCACATCGGTCGGTGGCGTTGATGAAGCAACTGACTACATTTCGATGATGGACTACAATATTCAGACACTTACCACAGCATTCCAATAATGGATGTGACTCCGCTTATCGTCTTCAAAAATGCCACGCTCGGGTACGGACGGAAAATTGTCTTGAAAGACATTTCCTTCGAGATCAACGAAGGTGATTACTTCGGGATGGTGGGGCCGAACGGAGCGGGCAAGACGACGCTTCTTCGTGCCATCCTTCAAACACTAAAACCGATGTCCGGAGCCGTCAGCTTCAACCCACGCTCTGATGCTGCTATGCGATTCGGCTACGTTCCCCAGCGGGACACGGTCGATCACATCATGCCATACACCGTTCACGAGGTAGTTATGATGGGACGGTATCGGCAGATCGGATTATTCCGCCTTCCGCGGAAAGAGGATCATGAAATTGTCTTGGAGAGTCTCCGGCATGTTGGCATCGAGGGCTTGCGCGGTATGTCGTTCCGGGATCTCTCGGGTGGACAGAAGCAGCGCGTGCTGATTGCGCGCGCACTCGCCTCGAAACCCGCGGTGCTTATTCTTGACGAGCCGACAAACGGGATGGACCTTTCATCGAGAGTCTCCATTCTCGAACTCATTCACACACTGCATGAAGAGAACAAGCTGACAGTAATCATGGTCAGCCACTTGCTTGACGATGTTGTGAACTACGTCAAGCGGATCGCGCTTGTCGAGCAAAGCTTCTTTCAGGTTGGCACTGTTGATGAAGTACTGACGGAGAAGAACTTGTCTGCCGTTTATCAGTTGCCGGTCAGTGTTCGAAGCGTGGACGGTGCAAAAGCAATATCCATCCGGGGGCTGCGTGGAGATACATGACATTGTTGTCACAATTCTGGCTGAATTTCCTTACGCCCTTTACGGGAGCATGCTCGTCGGTGCGGTGTGTGCATTCCTTGGCGTTTACATCGTTGCAAAACGCGTTGTCTTTCTTGGTGCCGTTCTCACGCAAGTTTCCGTGTTCGGTCTTGCCCTGACCTTTCTGCCTGCCTTCGCGCTACCACATACGGTCGGCTCGCTGGCAATCACGTTGGTTGCCGTGATGATCTTGTCGAGGTTGCTGACGGGAAGGAGGATTCCCAAGGACGCGGTGCTTGGATTCGTGTTTGTGTTCTCAATTGCAGTCCGCATCCTCGTGATGCAGAAGGCGCCGAAAGTTGAGGTTTCAGAAATCGAGAGCCTCCTGCGTGGAGACATTCTGTTTGTGACGCCGGAATTATTCTACCTCATGAGTGGAGTGTTTGTGCTCGCCATGACTGTTCATCTCGCCTTCTTCAAGGAGTTCACATACATTTCCTTCGATGCCGAGACAGCAAACACACAGGGGTTCAAAGCAGACATTTGGGAGATGCTGTTCTACATGATCGCCGCGGTAGTCATTTCCGTGGCGACTCACATGGTGGGGGATATCTTTGTGTTCGGATTCCTTGTGATACCTCCTGTTGCCGCGATGCTTTTGGTAAGAAGAGTAAAAAAGATTTTCCTGGCCTCTGTGGTGATTGGCCTGCTTTCCCCCTCTGTCGGGCTCCTCCTCGCGTTCAAGTTCGACTTCCCATCTTCTCCTACCATGGTGGCTGTTGGCGCCGTTGTGCTGTGTGCGGCATGGCTGGTTAACCGACTCCGTGTCAACTAACTCACTGCTCGCTGTACCTACCGTTCTGAGACTGTATACTGAGTGACCCACCCCGGTTGATGTATGGGATGCATCGATGGATACACGCGCGCGCATTTTGGTTTGCCGACCACATAAATCACGCACTTCACCAGCCTGGACCTGTCTGCGCGATATGACACAGTGTACAGAGGGGCGTCTTGGGGTTCGAACCTGTAAACAGCTTCCACCGAATCCGATTCCATGTTGTGGATGTGCATCTCGGCGCTGCTGTCCAGAAAGGACGCAAACCACAGCAGCTCGAAGTTGGTATATGGATTCGTGTAGTCGGCAAAGAACACATCAGCACTGTCTGAGAAGTAGGTCTGGTCAATTACCCGAGCTCTCTGGACGTCCTCGTATTGATAACTCTTGTGCATCATAGAACTGCACGCAACTGACGAAAAAGCAAGGACAAACATGGCTATGCGGCTCACAGGATTCACACACTCCCCATTACCGCATTGATGGCTGCAACATTCACAATGTCGTCAACGCTGCATCCGCGAGAGAGATCGAACGCAGGCCTCTTCAGTCCCTGAACGATGGGCCCGATTGCGTCCGCACCTGCCATCCTTTGGGCCATCTTGTATCCGATATTGCCTGCGTCGAGATCAGGGAAGATGAGTACGTTCGCCCTCCCCCCGATTGGGCTCCCCGGAGCCTTCGACTGAGCCACGTGAGGAACGATCGCGGCATCGAGTTGAAGCTCTCCATCGACAAGAATGTCGGGACGCTTCTTCCGTATTCCGGCAGTTGCCTGTTGTACCTTCTCAACTTTGGCGTGGCTTGCGCTTTCTTTGGTGGAGAAGGACAACATGGCAACTCGGGGTTCCTGGCCGGTCAGTCGCTTATGGTTATCGGCGGTCGATATCCCTATATCTGTGAGTTGCTCGGCAGTTGGATCGGGGAGAACAGCACAGTCGGCAAACGTGTACACCTGATGAGGGAAGATAATCAGGAAGAAGCTTGAGACAATCGTAATACCCTCAGCGAGGCCGATCACCTGAATTCCTGCTTTCAGGACGTCGCCCGACGTGGATAGTGATCCCGCAACACTTCCGTCAGCGATTCCTTCACGCACCATCATCGCGCCAAAAAACAGAGGTTGAATCAATTGCCTCTGAGCTTCCTCGAACTGAAGCCCTTTTGATTTTCGTAAGTTGAAGAACACGTGTGAAAAATCGCTAAGCTTCTCAGAGCGCAGCGGGTCTACAAGCCGAATTCCGGAAAGAGATACGCCCGATTTTTGTGCCTCCATCTCGATTGCCTGTGTCTCCCCTACAAGAATCGGACTAACAATGCCCTTGTCGGCAAGAAGTCGCGCAGCTTGAATGGTTCGGGGATCTGTGGCATCGGGAAAGACGATCGTTTTCTTCAAAGACATCGCCTTACTTATTATGTGATTCATCAACTCTGTTGGAATCATGACTCGTGATTTGACTTGTGATGTGTTAGTAGGCTTTCAAAGATACTAAACTCTCCATGGTTCTCAAACATTTTGTCAGAGTCTGGAACGACCGCCACGTTGTGACGATTTGGCATTTCCGAATTGATTTGGCCAGAAAGTGTTGAAATTAAAAAGAATTAACAGATTTACGCTTTTCTGTTCTTTGCTTTTCTGTCACGTTATAGATAGATTTGTACGGTTTTTTTCTACTGGTCAACCTTGTCATATCCCGAATGCCCAAGCAAGTCTACATCGAGACCTATGGCTGTCAGATGAACATGGCGGATTCCGAAGTTGTCGGCGGAATCCTGAGCAAGGAAGGCTACGAGATCACTCATGACATCTCTCGGGCAAACATTCTTCTGGTGAACACCTGTGCCATCCGTGATAATGCCGAGCAGCGAATCTATGGTCGGCTTGGGTATTTCCATGCGCAGAAAAAAAAGAACCCCGATCTGGTTGTGGGAATTCTCGGGTGTATGGCGGAGCGTTTGCGCATGAAGCTCGTCGAGGAAGAGCGCTTGGTTGATCTGGTCGTCGGACCAGATGAGTACAGGCGCCTTCCCCTTCTTGTTGAAGAGGCTTTCGCCGGGGAAAAGGGGATTGCTGTCAGGCTTTCGCGCGTTGAGAACTACGAGGATATCGTTCCGCTTCGTACCGACGGGATTACGGCGTGGGTTTCGGTGATGCGCGGCTGTGATAAGTTCTGCACATTTTGCGTGGTCCCGTTTACAAGGGGGCGAGAGCGAAGTCGTTCTCTTGACAGCGTTGTGCAGGAGGTTGCTGATCTGGCCTATCGAGGGTTTAAAGAAGTCACCCTGCTGGGTCAGAACGTTAACTCCTATCGTGATGGAGAGAATGACTTTGCAGATTTGATGCGCCGTGTTGCTGAGGTGGATAGAACCAATCGGGTAAGATTTACAACCTCTCACCCTCAGGACATGTCAGACAAGCTCATCGAAACAATAGCTTCGAATAAGAACATCTGCAAATACATTCACCTTCCAATCCAGTCGGGTTCCGACAGGATCCTGAAACTGATGAACCGGACATACAACGTGGAGCATTATCTTCAGCTTGTTGATAAGATCAGAAACGCAATCCCTGGCGTCAGTCTGACCACGGACATCATTTCTGGCTTCCCGACAGAAACGGAGGAAGATCACCAGATGACTGTGAAGTTGATGGAGGAAGTGAGGTACGACGGCGCATACACATTCAAATATTCCCCGCGTGAAAACACAAAAGCATGGTACATGGATGATGACGTCTCAGAGGAGGAAAAGGGGGAGCGGGTAAGCGCGATAACCGCATTACAGCATCAGATATCTCTTGAGTTGAACCAACGACTTATTGGAACAGTGGAACAGATTCTTGTTGAAGGGGAGAGCAAGAAATCTGCCGGGGATTTCACCGGCCGATCGGATACAAACAAGACGGTGATCGTTCCAAGAAACGATGAGCGGCCCGGCGAGTATGTCAATGCCAGAATTCATAGCGCCAACTCGGCAACGCTGTTTGGAACGCGAGAACACACGAACGAAATAAGACGTGTCGTTGTAGAAGAGGATGTTGCATGAGCAAAACGCAAGTTCTGGTACATCTTGTTGTTGTCTTCACCGTGAATGCTGCAGGCCAATCCGGACCGGACATTACCAGGTATATTTCCATGATCGAAAGTGGTCAGACCAGCGAAGTAAAGTCACAACTCCCATCATTGCTTTCCGAGCATCCAAACAATCCTGGTGTGTTGTACCTTCAGGCGTTGGTAACCACCGATGGGGCGGAGGCGGTTCGAATCTACCAGAGCATCGTCGATAATTTCCCCAGGAGTGAGTGGGCGGACGATGCACTCCACAAAGTCTATCAGTTTTACTATGCCATTGGCTTGTACCGGACCGCCGAGATGAAACTGAGCCAGCTGAAGAAAGACTATCCTGATACACCGCACATACTCCGCGAGCCGGGGATGGAGACGGTAGATCTTGCTGAAGAGAAAGAGCCGCCGCCTCAAGAAACGCGATCAATAGAACCCGAAACGAAAACATCGGCCGAATCGCCGGCTGCGGAACCCGCGGCAACGTTCGCCTTGCAGGTGGGCGCGTACACCTCGAACGAGAATGCCGAGAAGCAAAAATTCTTTTTTGAAGACTTGAAGTTCCCCGTCGAGGTGATTAACCGGGTGAGAGATGCTCGGTCGCTCTATCTCGTCATGGTGGGCACGTACAAAACCTATGAAGAGGCAAAGGCACAAAGCGCGGAACTCAAGAAAGCATACAACATCGACTCAATTGTGGTGACCCGATAACGTGCAGACCGCATTGGAAAACATGAGCCCTCGGAGTTTTCAGGACGAATACGGAATCATTGGCGAGTCCGTCGAGATTAAGAAAATTGTCGAAGTAGTGGAGCAGGTCGCACCCACGGATATCACCGTCCTCATCACGGGGGAAAGTGGCGCGGGTAAAGAGGTTATTGCCAAAGCGATTCATGGTGCAAGCAATCGCTCCAAGAAACCTCTCGTCACCGTAAACAGCGGTGCGATCCCGGAGGGAATCATCGAGAGCGAATTGTTCGGTCATGAACGGGGCTCGTTTACCGGAGCATCGGAACAGCGAAAGGGATATTTCGAGCTTGCAGACGGGGGGACAATTTTTTTGGATGAGATTGGCGAGATGCCCTTATCGGCACAGGTAAAGTTCCTTCGTATTCTGGAGAATGGCGAATTCCTTCGTGTCGGCTCATCGGTTTCCCGGAAGGTGAACGTGCGAGTGATAGCCGCAACTAACAAGGATTTGGAATCGGAGGTCCGCCACAACCGGTTTCGCGCCGACTTGTTTTTCCGTCTCCGGTCTGTCAACATTACTATACCGCCCCTCCGGAAGAGACCAGAGGATATTCCGATATTCTTTCAAAGGTTTGTTGAGGAGTTTTCGGAAAAGAACAACGTGCCTTTTGCAGGTATCTCCGATGAAGCGATGGAACTTTTGAGATCGTACCACTGGCCCGGCAATGTGCGCGAGCTGCGAAACGTCGTTGAGAGCATGCTGATTCTCGAGAAGGGCAGGTATCTCGACGCTGCCGATGTGCGGAAATATCTCAAGGAGTATAAGCCCGCGCCAGAAGATCGCCATCTCCCCGTTCATGTTGGGCGAAGTGTCGAGCAAGCTGAGCGAGAGCTCATCCTCCGTGCTTTACTGGACATCAAGGGTAACCTGCTTGATCTGAGGAATCTTATTATCAAGCAGGCGGAGTTGAATGCCGAACAAAAGGAACGATCCGATGCCGTACTCGTCGATTCGCGCAAGACGCCGAACCTCTCTCTTCAGGAGATGGAGCACAGAATGATCGCGGAGGCTCTGCAGCGGTTTAATGGCAATCGACGGGTCGCTGCACGGGCGCTCAACATCAGCGAGCGGACGCTGTACAGAAAGATCAAAGAATATGGTCTTGAGTAAATGAAGTGCAGGTCTCCATACAATCTCAGTTGGCTTGTCGCGCTTGCCAGTGTGGTAAGTCTCCTAGGCTGTGCATATTCGTTCACAGGTGCATCGGTGCCCAGCCACCTCAGGTCAATTGCGATTCCACTGGTGGACGATCAGTCGGGTTTTGGAGAAGCCGGCCTCCGGGAGCGGTTTACGACGGAACTCACGAATCTCTTTATCAACGACAACAGTCTTGAGGTTGCCGATCGCGGGACGGCCGATTCGATTCTTGAAGGGGTGATCACCGGCGTGTCGGATGCGCCTGCCGTTGTAGGACAGGGGGAGACCGTGACAAAGCGCCAGATCACCGTTGCGGTAAGATACACGTTTCAAGATATGAAGGTTCGCAAAAAAGTTTGGGAGAAGACATTCTCCCACTGGGGTCAGTACGAATCAGGGGGTGGGCTGTCCCAGCGTGATGCAGGCGTGCAGGAGGCAATCAGAAAGATTACTGAGGATATCCTGCTGGAAACAGTTTCTGGCTGGTAGCCAATTATCATCCACAATTCGAGGTACCCTACAAACCATCATGGAAGAAATAATACTGTTTGCATACATTTTCTCGCTCTCGGTCCTCTTTGTATTTGGATCGCACGGCTTCATCATGATTTACTATTACTTGAGATTCAGATCAAAGCAGCACTCGAGGACGGAAACGCTGTCCGAATACCCCGTTGTAACCGTTCAATTGCCGGTCTACAACGAAATGTACGTCATCGGTCGCCTGATCGACGCAGCGTGCAGGTTCATTTACCCGAAGGAGAAGTTGGAAATTCAGGTGCTGGATGACTCAACCGACAACACTGTTGAGGTGGTTCATGACTGTGTGGAGGGGTATAAGAAGCTCGGGTTTGACATCAAACATGTTTACCGAAGAGAGCGGACGGGATACAAGGCCGGCGCGCTGAAGGAAGGACTCAAGACTGCGCGGGGCGAGTTCGTCGCGATCTTTGATGCCGATTTCGTACCCCGGGCGGATTTCCTTCTGAAAACCATTCCACACTTCAGCAGTGACCCGAAGATCGGCATGGTGCAGACGCGGTGGGAACACATTAACTCAGATTACTCGCTGCTCACCCGCACACAGGCAATGGCCCTCGATGGTCATTTCGTGATTGAACAAGCTGTAAGAAACAAAGTCGGCTTTTTTATCAACTTCAACGGCACCGCAGGTGTGTGGAGGAAGTCATGCATTGCGGATGCCGGCGATTGGCAAGCCGACACGCTTACGGAAGACCTCGACCTGAGTTACCGTGCCCAGTTGCGGGGATGGAAATTCAAGTACCTCAACGAGGTAACTTCTCCAGCAGAGCTTCCGTCGGAGATCAACGCCCTTAAGTCGCAGCAGTTTCGTTGGACAAAGGGTGCCATTGAGACAGCCCGCAAAATCCTTCCCGAGGTATGGAAGTCGAAGTTGCCGCTCAAGATCAAGATGCATGCAACATTCCATCTGTCCAACAACCTCGTGTTCCCGTTCATCATCCTGGCGGGAATTCTGAACGTCCCGCTTGTCTTCATAAAGCACGCGGGCTTGCACAATCACTATTTTGAGTTCATGTCCGTTTTCGTCTTTGCATTCATCGGCTCATTCCTCTTCTACCTCTTTTCGCAAAAAGATGTGTACAAGGACTGGCAGCGGCGGATTTTTCTTTTTCCCTTGTTCATGGCCGGCAGCATGGGGCTTGCGGTGAACAATAGTCGCGCAGTGATCGAGGGCCTGTTCAAAAAGAAGAGCGAATTCGTTCGGACACCCAAGTATAACATCCGCGACAAAAAGGATTCGTGGACGAACAAGCAGTATGTTCCGGTAAAGATCAGCTCCACCGTTGTGGCGGAGATCGTGCTCGCCGTCTACTGTTTGTTCGGGGTTGCATCTTCAATCTATTTTTTGGAGATTGCGGCGGTCCCGTTTCAACTTTTGTTTTTCCTGGGATTCAGTTTTGTCTCGATCCTGTCGGTGAAGCACGCGATGCTTGGCCGGCACATGCAGGTGGGAAAGTAAAGATCCGCATAGATGTCCGAGAACACGAGTCATGCAACCCAGATAGCCGAGCTGGAGGCGAGACTTGCAGCGAATCCAAAGTCGCCTTCGTTTGCTCGTCTCGCGTGGTACTATTTGGAGGACGGAAAGGTTGAGCAGGCGTACCAGTTGTGTGTGGAGGGAGTAAGCGGGCATCCACGATATGCCACTGGCCGGTTGGTTCTGGGGAAATGCTTTGAATCCATGGGGAGGAACGTCGAGGCAATGCTCGAGTACAGACGAGCGTTGCGGGTAGTGCCCGACAATCCAACCGTGCAGGCGTTGCTTAAGAAAACCGAGCAGATCGAGGAAGAAGCCTTTAAGGCCTTTGTAGAAGAACGATCC
This sequence comes from Ignavibacteriota bacterium, assembly GCA_016209805.1. Taxonomy (GTDB): domain Bacteria; phylum Bacteroidota; class Ignavibacteria; order UBA10030; family UBA6906; genus JACQVJ01. The sequence continues at coordinate 2,411 of JACQVJ010000017.1, read as the reverse complement.
AGCAAACTGAAAGAACAAAAGGACAGGCTCACGCTCGACCAGTACCTCGCCCAGCATCCTGCCGAAAGTGAAACGACCATCGAGTTCCTTCTGCAACGACTTAAGAATGTCAAGAAGATCACTCCGCCCCCACAGAATGTGAAACCAATAATGGTTGAAGAAGAGAAAGGCACGGACGGCTCGCCGAATATCGTAACGGTGACACTTGCTGAGATCTATGCCAGGCAGTCCAGATTCTCTGAGGCAATCGAAGCATACAGGAAACTGATGGATCAGCAACCGCATGAGTCAGAGAGGTACCACGAGAGGATTGAAGTGCTGGAGGAACTTCTAAGGAAGAAGATTTCAGAACAATCTGGCGGTGAAAATGAAAAAGCCTCTTGATGAAGAGGCTTTTCACTGTAGAAAACTGTGAGTCTCCTACTTGAGACTGTTCACGAATTTTGTGAGACGCGACTTACTATTCGATGCATTGTTCTTGTGAATAACGCCCTTTGCTGCAAGCTGGTCGAGCAGCTTCACAGTCTTCTTCAACTCGGCCGCGGCCTGGTCTTTGTCTTTGTATGCTCTAACGCGCTTGATTGCCGTCCGCATCCGTGACTTTGCCTGTGCGTTGCGTGCCCGTCTTCTTCTTGCCGATCGAGCTCTCTTCTCAGCTGACTTGTGTTGTGCCATTCACGTTCCTTGTAATGCAATCGATTCCGGTTTTTGTACGCACGTAACGTATCAAAAAAAGGTGTGAAAGTCAATTGCCTTTCAGAGGGTGGGATGCTATATTGAGTTGTGTTTGTTGAGGTTCTCCCCGCAACAATGTTGACCCCACAGTTCCACAAATCACAAATGCAATCGAGGAGGATGGATGAAGATAGTTGTCTGCGTCAATCACGTCCCTGATACTGAAACAAAAATCAAGATCGGTCCTGACACAAAGAGCATCGACAGGGCCGGTGTGAACTATATGCTCAGTCCATATGATGAGTTCGCCGTTGAAGAGGCTCTGAAGATCAAAGAGAAGTTCAAAGGAGAAGTCATCGTTATGAGCCTTGGCGGTGATGCCCATAAGGAAACCCTGAGGAAAGCACTCGCAATGGGTGTCGAGAGAGCGATTCTGCTCAGGGACGACAGCGTTCGTGACTCGTACGGAGTGGCACAAGCAATTGCAACAGAGTTGAAGGAAATATCGCCGGATGTGACCTTATTCGGCAAACAGTCCATTGACTACGACAACGCGCAGGTCGGCACTCTCGTCGCCGAAATGCTTGGCCTTCCATCTGTGGCTGTTGTGGTGAAGTTGGAGATCCAGGATGGAGGGAAAGTTGTTTGCGAACGCGAAATCGAAGGAGGTCATGAGATTGTGGAGACGAGATTACCGGCGGTATTCCTTGCACAAAAGGGGCTTAACGAGCCGCGATATCCCTCGTTGAAGGGAATCATGGCGGCGAAAACGAAACCGATCCAGGAGAAACCGGCTGCGTCAGCACAAATACGTGTGGAAACTTTGGAAATGAGGAGACCATCGGCGAAAGCCGCAGGGAAAATCGTGGGGACGGATAAGAGTGCTGTACCAGAGCTGGTTAGACTCCTCCACGAAGAAGCAAAAGTCATATAGTTCGAACACTTGGAAAAAACCATGAAGGTCCTGGCATTTGCAGAACAAAGAGAGAACAAACTAAAGAAATCATCGTTTGAGACGGTCAAAGCGGCTCGAGGTATTGCTGACAAGTTGGGTGCGGAATTCGCGGCGCTTGTGGTTGGGAATGGTGTTGATCGCATCGCCGGTGAGCTTGGGAGCTATGGTGCGGGAAGAGTGATTGTTGTCGATGAGCCGTCGCTGGCAAATCACTCCAATACAGCTTTTTCAAAGGTCGTTGCGGAGGTTGCGAAGAAGGAAGGAGCGACGCATGTTTTCCTTCCAGCAAGCCAAATGGGGAAAGACATTGCTCCCCGTGTTGCTGCGAAACTTGATGCCGGTCTCGCCTCCGATTGTGTTGCAATGAAGGTTGACGCGGGTGAGGTGATTGCGACGCGGCCGGTCTATGCGGGGAAGGCGCTGGTTGATGTTAAGGTGACAACCTCGACGAAAGTATTCACATTGCGCCCGAACGTTTTTACCGCAGTTGCCGCAGATGGGACGGCTGCAGTTGAGAAAGCGACCGTCGCCTTAGGTTCAGAGGACTTCGGAACTGTAGTAAAGGAAGTAAAGGTGGCGACAGGCCGCCCGGATGTGACGGAAGCCGACATTATTGTTTCGGGAGGACGCGGCTTGAAGGGGCCGGAGAACTTTCATCTTATTGAAAGCCTCGCTGATGTGCTCGGCGCGGGTGTTGGAGCTTCCCGCGCTGTTGTGGATGCCGGATGGCGCTCGCACGATGAGCAGGTCGGCCAGACCGGAAAGACCGTGTCGCCTACGT